>JABUTQ010000112.1 GCA_021443605.1 Bacteroidales bacterium
CCCATAGCGGGGCGGGCGGCAAGAATTATTAGGTCTGAAGCCTGCCATCCGAAAGTCTTCTTGTCAATGCCGACGTACCCGGAGGGAACTCCGCTCAAATCGTCTGTCCTCTGCTGGCTTATCTGAATCTCCTCTATGGTGCGGTTTATCACGTCCTTCACCACGCTCGTTGACTTCCTCATATTGCGCTCGGCAAGGGTAAATATCTCTTGCTGAGCCGATTCCAAAAGATCGTCCACATTCAGTGAATCCTCAAAAGAGGTCTTTTGGATATTGTACGAGATAGAAATCAGCTCCCGCTGGATATATTTTTGGAGAAGAATCTTCGTGTGATAATCGACGTGGGCGGGAGACCCTATCTTCATACTCAATGAGCTGAGATAAACCATTCCGCCAACCTCTTCCAATTGATTTCTCCGACTGAGCTCATCGGCCACGGTCAGATAGTCAACCTGAGCATTTTGTGTTGACAAAGAAGATATTACGTCAAATATCTTCCTATTGCTCTCTTTGTAGAAACATTCGGGTATCAGGATATCAAGAACGTCCGTTATGCACTCGCTGTCGAGAAGCATTGCACCGAGAACAGCCTCTTCGATGTCAATCGCCTGAGGAGGTTTCATCCCCATCTCCATCGAAATCTGGCCGACCTCAGCCCGTGTTTTCTTTCTATCTTGAACCTGCTTTGCCATTAAATTTTACTCTTCAGTGTCGAAGGCACTGTTTACAAGAATTCTGCCGCAATAGTCGCAAACGATGATTTTTTTGCCTTGTACGATGTCGAGCTGGCGCTGTGGAGGAATCTGATTGAAGCATCCGCCGCAAGCACCACGCTTCACGGTGACAACTGCAAGGTGGTTTTTCGCATTGCCGCGAACCCTGTCGTAAGCCGATATGATTCTGTTGTCTATCTTAGCTGCAAGCTCTGCCTTCTCAGCCTCAAGGATTTCCTCTTCCTTGGCAGTTTCAGCAATGATGTTATCAAGTGCCGATTTCTTCTCCGCAAGCTCGCCCTCGCGATATGCAAGTTCATTCTTCGCCTCATCGATTGCAGACTTCTTCTCAGCCAGTGCCAAGTTCTGCTCCTTGATTTTCTTCTCGCACACCATCTGCTCAAGCTGCTGATACTCAATCTCTTTTGTAATTGATTCGTATTCACGGCTATTGTGGATGTTATCATGCTGGGCTTCATATTTCTCTACGAGCTGCTTCGATTCGGCAAGCCTTGTCTTGTTGTCGGCAATGCTCTCTTCAGCATATTTCACATCGCTCTGGAGATTGGAAATTCTTGTTTTGAGCCCTTCAATGTCATCCTCCAAATCCTGAACCTCGAGGGGAAGTTCTCCGCGAAGAAGGTGGATTTTGTCTATTTTGGTATCGGTCTGCTGAATTTTATAGAGTGTGCGGAGTTTTTCTTCCATTGGAATTCCATCCGACTCGTTCATCTTTACGGCAGCTGAAACAAAAGTCTCCCTATGGTCGATGGGGGCTGCGGCTGCCTTAGTAACCTTTTTTGTAGCCATATTGCTGATTATTAATAGTAATATATTGGATTATTGTCGTTTGCAGTAGTGCAGACTGCAAAGGTATTTATTTTTTCTTTAAGCAGAGACATTAATTTATCCACAATGTCAAATTCACTTTCGTAATGACCGATATCCATCACCATAAAACCCTCCTCGCAGAAGAAATTGTGATAGCTCACGTCGGCGCAAATGTAAGCCTGAGCCCCTTTTGCCAGTGCGTTGCCGATAAGCGAGCCGCCACTGCCGCCACACAGCGCCACCCTCCCTATCTTTTCGGAGAGGGGTTTTGAGCATCTCAATCCCCTGACCTTGAACTTGCTTTTTACTGTGTCTATGAGTTCCTGTGCAGATACCGGTGAAGGGAGATTTCCGATAATGCCAAGTCCCCCTTCATCGAGAAATTCCCGGTTTGAGAGACACAATTTGTCGGCCATAAGCCCGCTCACCCCGCTTGCCACCTTGTCGGCATTGGTGTGTGCAGCATAGACCACAAGGGTGTTTTGTATGGCATAAGTGATTATTCTCCCAAGGGAGGTATCTTCGTTTATCTTCTTGATTCCCTTGAAGATAAGGGGATGATGAGTCACCACCATATTCGCGCCGGCCGAGACAGCCTCCCTCAAAAGTTCCAGGGTGCAGTCAAGCCCGATAAGCACCCCCTTGACTTCCGTATCCGGCGAACCGATGCAGAATCCACAATTGTCCCACTCCTCCTGCTTTGCAAGGGGAGCGAACTCTTCGATAATTGCTGCTACTTCACTTGCTTTCATATCTTTGATTTTATTTCTACGAGGATGGATTTTATTGCCTTGAGACGCTCCACCACCTCGGCCCTGTTGTCATTGCAACCGGCATTGTCTTTCATCAACTTTCGCGCTCCGTCAAGGGTCATTCCCCTCTCTTTTACAAAATAATGGATTTTTTTGAGTGCCTCAATGTCCGAACGGCTATAGAGACGATTACCCTTGGCGTTCCGCTCCGGCCTCACTTCTTTTGGAAAACTATCGCTCCAGAAACGGACAAGCGAGACGCTTTCTTCAAGTATCTCCGCCGCTTCTCCTATAGTAAAGCACTGTTTATCAGGTATTTTCTTCATATAATATCAGTCCATTGACTGCCCTGTGTTTCTTGAGACAATCATCATTTCCTTATATACCGCCGGAGAGATGTCGGCAAAGAAGAAATCTATCGGATCCATCGGCTTGCCATCCTTCAGCACCTCGTAGTGGAGAGACGGAGCGAATACGGTGCCGCTGTTGCCGGTACGGGCGATAAGGGTACGCTGCTTAACACGCTGTCCCTTTCTCACGAAAATGTCCCCAAGATGGGCATATACGGTGACGATTCCTCCCGAGTGTTCGATTGTCACAAAATTCCCCTTGCCCTTCTTCGTCCGCTCCACGCCAACCACCACGCCGTCTGCCGCAGCCAGCACATCCGTCCCCACAGGCGAAATCAAATCCACGCCGTTGTGCATCAGAAGCGTCTTGTAAAACGGATTGATTTTCATCCCCACCGAAGCCCCCGTCTTGGCAATGGTAAAGTTCTTCAGGGGTATTATACAAGGTATGGAGCCGGATATCCCCGCGCTGTCCCTTAATATTCTGCCTATGCAATCTATCTCTTTTCTTACCTCATCTGCAGTTGAGATTGCTGCGCCAAGCCGCTCACTCACATTATTAAGTATCTCAGCCTCAGTCCTTTTATCTAAATAATCGAGACTATATGTAGAATCGTTGTCGTCATCGGAAAAAGCGACCGGTGGATCAGCATTGAATATCTCCCTGTAAATTTCCCTATCTCTGATTTTAAGGTTCTCAATCACTCCGTCAACGAGCTCAGACTTCGATTCCATATCGGAAATTGTCTTGACAAGATATTCATTCTCAGCCTTTATGCGCTTTTCTTTCTTCGTATCGAAGAACAGTGAGAAAATCACAAAAAAGAGCATCGCTATAAAGACACTTACCAGGAGATACTTTGAGAAAGTCAACAAAATTTTGGTGGAATTGGTCTTAATCTCGCTGAATTTCAGATCTTCCTTGTTGAAAATGAATTTTTTGCTCATTATTTGTCTCCGACTATTGAAGATCGAATCATTGCGCGATACTGCTCCTCGTCAAGATTGTTCGTGAAGTAGTTCCACGGGTTCACCTGATGGTCGCGATATATCACTTCATAGTGGAGATGCACTCCGTCCGAACGGCCGGTACTTCCCATCGTACCAATCTGATTACCTCGCATAACACGCTGGCCTTCAATTACTTTAGTCTCCTTTAAATGAGCATAGCGTGTTTGGTAGCCGAAGCCGTGGTCCACAACCACGAAATTGCCGTATCCTCCATAAGTGTGGGCGACTTTTACCACTACGCCATTGCCTGTCGAATAAATGGGAGTCCCTTTCTTGGCAACTATGTCAATCCCCTTGTGAAGCCTTGCAACGTGGGTGAAAGGATCCTGCCTATAGCCGAAAGGCGACGATTGGCGCACCCCGGATCCAGGGCACACGGGATAAATGGATGGGATGCACGAAGCCATCTCCCCAGCCCTTTTGGAAAGGAGCGAAACCTCATCGAAAGAGTGAGACTGCACGTATGCTTTCTTGGAGAGGACATCCAGTTTCATCATAGCCGAAATCAGAATGTCGCCATTTTCATATTTTTCAAGATATGAATATCTGTCAACTCCGCCAAAACCCGCATTTCGAACTTCATCCTTTATCTCTCCCATACCAAACACCGGACGATACAGGATATTGTCCCTCATTTGAAGCTCGGCAAGGTCTATCCCCTGACGGGAGGATTTCTGGTTTATCTGTTCCACCCTGGCAAGGAGCTCCTTATTTTGTCTGACAAGATAGGCAGTCTTTGGCGTCTGAAGGTTAAACACTTGTGTATGAAGCAGATAATATATAACAAAGACAGCGAGCCCGGACAAAATCAGTATAACGACCTTTCTCAACCTATCCCTCCAGGTCTCCCTCACAAGCTCATAAGCGAGAGTTTCAGGGTTGAAAACGTATTGATTTTTCTTTAGCATCTATCAAATAATTAATTATGTAATCGGCAAATATACGAAATTTGAATAAAAAAACTAATTTTGCGTTTTAATTTGGACGTTGTGCGGCAATAATAGTGCCAGCCCCAAAAAATATTTGGAACAAAAATCAATAATGGATATGACCTGTAAAGAAATCAGACAAACCTTCCTCGACTTTTTCGAGTCTAAAGGACACAAGATAGTTCCATCAGCTCCGATGGTTGTAAAGAACGACCCCACACTGATGTTCACGAATGCCGGAATGAACCAGTTCAAAGAGTGGTTCCTCGGCAATACCGAAGTGGAACATCCCCGCGTGGCCGATTCACAGAAATGCCTCCGTGTCAGCGGAAAGCACAACGACCTCGAAGAAGTTGGGCACGACACGTACCACCACACTATGTTTGAAATGCTCGGAAACTGGAGTTTCGGAGACTATTTCAAGAAAGAGGCCATCGAGTGGGCGTGGGAACTTCTCACAGAGGTTTACAAATTGGACAAAGAGAGGCTTTACGCCACTGTGTTCGAGGGATATGCGCCTGATGACGTGCCTTTGGACTCTGAGGCCCGCAACTATTGGAAACAGTTCTTGCCGGAAAGCCATATCATTCTCGGAAACAAGAAGGACAACTTCTGGGAAATGGGAGACACAGGCCCGTGCGGCCCGTGCAGCGAGATTCACATCGACCTCCGCAGCGACAAGGAGAGGGCTGAAGTTCCCGGTGAAAAAATGGTGAACAAAGGACATCCGCTCGTTATTGAGATTTGGAATCTGGTGTTTATGCAATACAACCGCAAGGCCAATGGACAGTTGGATCCCCTCCCCGCAAATCACGTGGATACAGGTATGGGGCTCGAGCGCCTTTGTATGGCTCTCCAGAGCAAACAGAGCAACTACGACACGGACGTGTTCACGGGAATGATTAATGCCATATCCAACCTCTCCGGAGTGCCTTATACTCCTGGAGATGAGAAAGGTGTGGCTATGAGGGTGATATCGGACCACATCCGCGCCATCAGCTTTTCAATTGCAGACGGCCAGCTCCCGTCAAACGTCAAGGCAGGCTATGTAATCAGACGAATCCTCAGAAGGGCAGTCCGCTACGGATACACTTTCCTCGGTTTTGAAGAGCCTTTCCTATGCCGTCTCGTCCCCTATCTCGTGGC
>JABUTQ010000177.1 GCA_021443605.1 Bacteroidales bacterium
CATTTGAAGAAAAGACCGTAGAGGGGATTTCCGCAATCAGGGGAATCAAGTATTCCAATATGGAAAACGCCGTCAAAAACGGAATTATCAGCCAATTCCTTCAGCTGCTGTCCAAAATGTACAAAGGGGGCAAAGTTTCAGGAATATTCACCACTTCCACAGACGTCGTTTCAAGGCTCCTTACCTTGATGCTCCTTACCGTAGGGTCGTATTTTGTATTCAGAAACGAACTTACAATCGGCGAGCTCGTCTCGTTCTACGCCATAAGTTCTTATTTTTCGATACCACTTGGGGAGATAGTTGGAATAAACGGCAGGATGACAGAAGCCAAGGTTTCCGCACAACGCCTATTCGAGATTATGGATGCGGAGACAGAGGATTACAGCGGCTCGGATGTCGGCTTGGATCGGTGCAGAGATATTGTATTCAAAAACGTATCTTTTTCATATCCGGGGCAAAAGACACTTTTTAAAAACCTCAACGTCACTTTTCCGGCCGGCAAGATTACAGCGATTGTGGGGGAAAGCGGTTGCGGAAAAAGCACCGTGGCCTCGCTTCTGATGCGCGGTTACAAGCCGCAGGAGGGATCAATCACAATCGGCGGTATCGACATCTCGGCCATAGCGTTGAAGAAATGGAGAAAATATGCCGCAATGGTGCCGCAGGAGACGCCACTTCTGAACTGCACCCTGCTCGAAAACATCTGCGGGATGGAGAAAAAACCTGATATCGAAAGGGTTGCAGAAATAATAAAGGATCTTGGGATGGAAGAGTTCATCTCCTCCCTTCCGATGGGGCTTGCAACCCGTGCCGGTGAAGGGGGATGCCTTTTGTCCGGTGGTCAGAGGCAACGAATCTTCCTTGCAAAGGCACTCTACCGAGCGCCGAAAGTATTGATTCTGGACGAGGCCACTTCCTCGTTGGACAACAACACGCAAAACGACATTCTAAACGCCATTATCCGTCTGAAAGACAAAGGATTATCGGTAATTATGATTACCCATAAGAAAGAGACTGCAGAAATATCAGACAACATTATAGATTTGAGTGCGCACTCAGGCTGCAAATCCTGTCCGCAGTAAAAAAAGTGACGGGAATCAATCTAAAAAACAGACATTATGGAAGAACTACGAAAGAACGGGATGAGGTTAGAGAGAATAACTTCTTCCGAAATGCAAGTCCGGGGAGGATCCGTCGATTGGAAGTCGATCTTCACTGTAATCAGGTATGTGGCTACGGCTATACTGACTTATATGTCAGATTTTATCAATGGGTTCAATGCCGGAAAGAAAGCAGTTTAGGAGGGGATGGAAATGAATGCAAGATTGACAAATGTGACCTTATCGGAATCGGTATTGGTTTGCGGTGGCGTAGATACTGCGGTCAAGAAGGTGGTTTACTACATCGGTTATGCTATAGGATGTTTGGTATCTTGGATATCTCGTCTATTTACTAAACAGGTATAAGGAGCTGTATAAACTTAAGGTTTCAGCTTCTATTCCTTTTCACAATCATTCATCAAAAATGCTTAAATCTTTCGCCTCGGAAGCTGAAACCTTTTTATCCGAACAATATGAAAATTCTCAATATAATTCCTTTCTTTGCCGCTACAATCGTCTCAATCACAGTGGCCTACAGCCAGACTTTGTCAACTTTGGATGAATGTATCTCATACGCCATCTCCCACAACCTGGAGATAGTCCAGAACGAGATTGCAGTTATTCAGGCCAAGAACAACCTGCAGCAGGCAAAAATCGGTATCCTTCCTGAACTCTCCGCAGAATTGACACACAATACAAATTGGGGAAGAAGCGTTGATTTGCAGGAGCTTGAGATTGTCAAAAACAAGACCGGCTCGTTCAGCGCCTCTGCAGGGATTTCGGTGACACTGTTCGACGGCCTGAGACAATTTAATACGATTAGAGAGAAAAAGGCCGAGATGAAATTCAGCGAAGCTTCCCTCAACCAAGGAAAAGAAGATCTGATTTTCAACGTGTTGAAAGCATATCTACAAGTGCTTTTGTCGTGGCAGATTCTGAATGACGCTCAGACCGCCCACAAAGGGATATTAGACCAGAAGGAGAAGATAGCCATAATCGTTGAGGCCGGGGGAAGGCCATACGGAGACTTGCTGGAAATATCTTCCAGGGAAGCCACAGAGAGGGTGAATGCGGCCAAAGCGAAGAGTGATCTGGATATGGCATATCTCTCACTGCGTCACATACTAAATCTCCCCGACAGTATGGAAGTTGAGATAAATATCCCTGATTATGAAGAACTTGAGGCCAATTCCATCCCGAATATGGAGCAAGCGTCACTGCTTCCGCAAGTGCAGAAAGCCACCAACATGGTGGATAAGGCCACACGCGGCCTGTCGCTCGCTTACGGGCAACTTTCACCGAAAATCAGAATCAGTGGAGGTATCGGTTCTTACTACAGCGATGCCGCAACGGGAGATTTCAGCAAGCAGTTCAAGGATAACGTCAACCCATCCATAGGGATAACGATGGCAATCCCGATTTTCAACAAGTTAGAAATCATCAACGGCATCAGGAATGCAAAGCTCTCGGTTTCATCTGCAAAGGCGGCATACGATTCGGCATTGCTCAGCGCAGAAAAAGCGATCACTGAGGCAGTTTATGAAGCGTTCAGCCTGAAAGGGACGAGGGATGCCGCCATGGAGAGCCTCACCTATGCAGAAGAAACATACAATTACGCGCTGCTGAAGTTCAATTTGGGAGAAATCTCTCCATCGGAATACGTCACGGCCAGGATGAATCTGGATAAGGCTCAATGCGAATATCATCAGGCAAAGTATCGCTATATATTTCAAATAAAGATACTTGAATACTACAGGAGACTCGGTCGAACATAAAAGGCATAATGAAAAATCAAATCAAAAATCATCTCAATCTGAAAAATATGGCAATATGCGGCGGAATCATCGTCATTGCCATACTGTTTCTGTTTCCCTCCAAAGACAACTCCACTGAAGTGACCTGCACGACAGCAACAATCGGAGAAATACGTGAAAGCGTCCTTGCAAACGGCAGAATAAACCCTTCGGTGGAAATCACCCTCTCCCCCGACGTTTCGGGCGAAATCGTGGAGTTGAACTGCCACGAGGGGGATTCCGTCACCAAAGGGGATCTTCTGGTGAAAATCAGGCAGGATGTCTATCTCTCCATTGCCGAACGAGCGGAAGCGGCCTTGAATACGGCAAGGGCTCAACACTCGCAACAGAATGCACGATATATGCAGGCACTGCGCAAGTACCGGAGAGACAGCACCTTATACGCAGGGGGCGCAATTTCGAGGACTGAGATGGAGTCTTCTATGGCAGAAAAGGAGATTGCAAGGGAACAACTGAAAGGGACTGCATTTGCAATCAGAAGCGAAAGCGCATCCCTCAAGGAGGCAAAAGACAACTTGGAAAAAACTCTCATTTATGCACCGATTTCCGGAATCGTTTCAATGCTCTCCGTCAAGACAGGCGAACGGGTGGTGGGGACATCCCAGATGGCAGGAACGGAGATGATGAGGATTGCCGATTTTCAGAAGATGGAACTCACCGTTGATGTGAACGAAAACGACATCGTGAAAATTTCAATGGACAACAGTGCATCCATCTCTATTGATGCATATCCAAACAGGACTTTCACCGGATATGTATGCGGAATGTCCAGCTCGGCCGGAAACGGAGTCATTTCATCGGGGCAGGTCACAAGTTTCAGGGTAAAAATAGATATCGATCCTCAATCGTATTCAGACCTCGCTTCAGATGGGGTTTTGCCGCTGCGACCGGGAATGAGCGCCACCGCCACAATAAATACGGGAGTAAGGGAGGGAGTTGTGGTCGTGCCCATAAAGAGCGTGACGACACGCGACGGCTCAGATGCAGTGTGGGTTGTCGATAGAGAAAACATAGTGAGTATCAGAAAGATAATTACCGGGATACAAGATAAGGACAATATTGAAGTCAAAAGTGGATTGGAAATTGGCGAAACAGTTGTATCTTCGCCGTGGTCTGCGGTGAGCCGCACACTTGAAGATGGCGACAATGTAAAAATCAGATAATCAAGATGAAAGATACCATAATCCTATCTATAGAAACTGCCGAGGAGGGGTGTTCAGCAGCGCTTGGCATCGGTGGCAGATTGTATGGCTCCAAAGGGATAAGCATCCCACGTGCACAAGCCGCGCAACTGGCAGTTTTGGTGGATGACCTTTTTAAATCCGCAGGAATAGCCCCATCTGAATGCGATGCCGTTGCCGTCAGCTCGGGGCCAGGCTCTTATACGGGGCTCCGTGTGGGGGTATCGACCGCAAAGGGATTATGCTTTGGTCTGAGCAAGCCGCTGATTGCGGTAAGCACCCTCGACCTGCTGATGGAAACAGGACGCGAATATTCCAAGTATGAATCAGATACAGATTTCCTAATCCCTATGATTGATGCCAGAAGGATGGAAGTCTATTCGACGGTTTACGATGCATCCGGAAAGGAGTTGGAAGCGCCGCAGGCCGTAATACTGGAGCCCGATTCTTTCACAAATTACCTCGACCGCGGCAAAGTAATCTTTACAGGGAGCGGAGCCGGCAAATTCAAGGAGATACAACATCATCCAAATGCCCTCTTTCTTCCCACCCAACCCGATGCCGTATATATGGTAAAATTGGCAGAAGCCGCCTTCAACAAAGGGAGATTCGCCGATACGGCATATTTTGAGCCTTTTTATCTGAAGAATTTCACACCGGGAATCAGCAAAAAGAATATCCTCTCAAAGGAATAGAAAAACCGAAAAATATTCGTACCTTTGTGCCTTAATCAATCAATCTATGTTGAAAATAACACAGGCAGAGTTTATCAGCAGCTGTACGAAGATTTCGGACAAGCCGAAGAGGCTCCTCCCCGAGTTTGCCTTCATAGGAAGGTCTAATGTCGGAAAGTCCTCATTGATTAACTCACTGTGCGGAAACAAATCACTCGCCCACACTTCTTCCACTCCAGGGAAAACGCAGTGTATCAATCATTTTCTGATTAACGACAGCTGGTATCTCGTGGATCTTCCGGGATACGGATTTGCAAAGGCTCCGGCAAAAGTTCGAGCTTCAATCGAGCAGGTCATCAACGAGTACATCCATAAATCAAAAGAGATGGTTCTCCTTTTCGTGCTGCTCGACTCCCGTCACGACATTCAGAAAAACGACCTCGATTTCCTCATAAACCTCGGGGAGAATGGGATTCCGTTCTCGATTATTTTCACAAAAGGGGACAAACTTTCGAAAAACGGACTTGAGTCGCAAGTGGCAAAGAACAAGAAGTTCCTGATGAATTACTGGGAAGAGCTTCCCCCCGTTTTTATGACATCTTCACTTACCGGCGACGGGCGTGATGAACTTTTAAAATACATTTCACTGACACTAAACTCATTAAAAAAATAAGAAAAATAACAGCAATGGAGCAACATGACCACCAGATGAAGATTTTTGCCTGCAGGAGTTCAAGATACCTCGCAGAAAAAATCGCCAGAAAATTAGGACTTGAAGTAGGAAAATCAATCGTAACCGTATTCAGCGATGGTGAATTCCAGCCGGCTTACGATGAAAGCGTGCGCGGTGCGACCGTCTTTATCGTACAATCGACTTTCCCTCCTACTGAAAACCTTATGGAACTACTCCTTATGATTGACGCGGCAAGACGCGCTTCGGC
>JABUTQ010000347.1 GCA_021443605.1 Bacteroidales bacterium
TTATTATATTGACCTATATACCATCCCAACATATAAAATTCAGACGGTCCAGAACCTCCCGCCTTTGTCCCTACTCCCATATTTTCAACATCCACATGGAATTTCAAAGATTTTGATGAAGGTTGATTGATCTTCTCGCAACCGACTGCAGCCAAAACCATCGCAGCCATTAAGGTAATGTTTCTAACAAATCTCATCATTTTTCAGCTCCTCCTAAAATTCCAAATCTGTAAATCCACCGTTTTGCCACGGCTCAGTTTCGACACTTGACGAAGTGGGGTGAATATTGTCAGTCTTTGTCGTGCTGTTTGCACAAAAACCCTCCGTCTCAATTAAGACACAAATCGTAGCCGGGGAAACGTATCTCCCCGTAAAAACATTCATTTTTTTCATCTTTCAAATTTCAAACTCGGTCTTCGTCACCGATATATAAGTTTCATCTGGCAGAGCTATATTGTGCAAAACCTATGCCATAAAAAAAAAAAAAACATTTTGCAACCATTTTCGTTAAAAAAAGTCAACTTTTTAACTACCTTTGGGCATTCCATTTACAATACGCCATGCAAGACGCGCAAAAGTACAGAGAAGCATTCGAGTCGATGTTCAAGAAGAACTATCAGAGCCTCTATTATTGCGCGTACGATATTCTTGCAGACAGCGAAGAGGCAAAAGACGTAGTAAACGGTCTGTTCAGCGACCTTTGGCAAAAGCGAGCATCTCCCGAAAAGGTTGGAGCTGAGGGTTATCTGTTCAAAGCTGTCCGAAACAGAAGCCTCAATTACCTAAAGCACAAGGCGGTCAAGGATAAATTTTACAGCGAGACCGCCCGTCTGCGTGCAGAGGCCGTGGATGAAGATCCTGAGGAGCACGAAAGCCATATAAAATTGATATACAACACTATGGCACAGTTTTCAGAGAAGACTCGCCACGTGTTCAGGCAGTGCAGTTTTGAAGGGCGCAGCTACAGGGAGGTGGCAGAAGAGCTTGGAGTAACGGAAGCAGCCGTCCACAAGCACATTTCACTGGCTATGGCTTCACTTAGGGAAGCTTTTGGTAAAAAAAGTAAAAAATAGTGGTAACCGATAAAAGGGCAAAATTGTTAGTTAGATGAAGATGAAAGAAACCAAGACAAATCAGATTTACACCGAATTGGCACGTATGGCCGAAGCGCGCAGCAATGCGCCCGCTCCGGATATTGATGCCGAATGGGAAACATTTGTCAAAAGGGAGAGCCTTTCAGTGCCAAGGAGACGCACTCCTTGGGGCTATGTCGTCACTGCAATGGCCGGAGCCGCAGCAGCGCTGGCGGTTGTCTATTTTACCGGCAACCTGCAGCGCCCCGTCACCCTTCTGGATTACGACGGGAATCTGCAGCAGCTCACTCTCGTTTCAGACGGAAAAGTCTCCAATCTCACCGGAAACACCTACTCTTTTGTGGAGGCGGTTACGGCTCAAGTATTGGAAAAAGAATCGCTTAACAAAGAGCAAACATCTGAAAAAGAGGGCTATGCAGCATTCACCGCAACCGAAGAGAGAGATGATGTCCGTCTCTCGGATGCCACGACAAACCTCAACGAGATGCAGGTGCTTTCCACCCCGCGAGGGATGGATTTCAAGGTGATTCTCCCAGATGGCAGCGAAGTCTGGCTCAATGCCGAGACCCGCATAGAGTTTCCCAAGGCATTTGGTCAAAGTGGAGAAAGGCGTGTAAAAGTGGATGGAGAGGCATATTTCAAAGTTGTGAAAGACAATGCCCGTCCATTCATCGTCTCGGCCCGCGATATGTCGGTTAGGGTTCTTGGCACGAAATTCAACCTCCGCAGCTATGGTTGGCAACCGTCGCACGTATCTCTCGTAGAGGGGAGCGTGGAGGTTATGAAACCGGACGAGAGGGTTGCAGAGCTGACACTTGTCCCGGGAGAAGATGCGTGGTTGAGCGAGCTCGGGAAGCTGGAAGTGGCAAAGATAGACACCTACGGCATCACCCAGTGGGTAGACGGCTACTTCTACTTTGGCAATGCAACGCTCGGCGATGTCCTCTGCGAGCTTGGGCGCTGGTACAATCTCGGCGTGGTTTTCCGCGACAGGCAGTTGATGGATATGCAGATACACTTCTCTGCAGAGCGCAACCAAGGGGTGGAGAATGCACTCGAGAACCTGAACGCCCTCGGCAAATTTCGTGTTAGGAAAAATGGTAAAGATCTGATTGTCACGAAGAGATAA
The DNA here is from genome assembly GCA_021443605.1 of Bacteroidales bacterium. GTDB lineage: Bacteria > Bacteroidota > Bacteroidia > Bacteroidales > UBA932 > Equibacterium. The sequence goes on from JABUTQ010000347.1 coordinate 2,224, forward strand.
TATTATCTTTAACTGACATACTATGAAAATCAAAACAACCCTGGCGGTGATTGCAGCCGCCTTGATGACAATTGCATCGTGCACCACAAAGTCTGATGTAAGTGTGCTCTATGTGGCGGGATCTGCCGACATAGACAACACCTCCGACAAGCCTGACAGCACTTTGTTTGCCGCAAGCCAGGCCAAAAGGCAGGCCTCTTTCGAAAAGTTTTTCGCAGAGCGTTTCAAATCCTACAAGGTGGTCAATGCAAAAGACTACAAACAGGAGATGTCAAACGACTGGGACGTGACCATTTTTGACGGCCGCCCCACCCCTATCAGAAATCGCGAATACATCTATGGAGAAAACGGGCAGATCACCGGACTAATTGATGCTCAATATCTTACCGATGATTTTGACCGTCCTGCACTCTCCATAGCAGAGCAGAGTTCTTACCTTGGACGCACACTCGGTCTTAAAACCGACTGGTATTGTCTCTGTCTCGAAGACTACGCATTCAAGAGCGACCTCAACCACGAGGTGTTCAGCGGCCCGTGGAAAGTAAAGATTGAATGGGAAACAAAACCTACACCGGAACCGGCAAAGGAATATGCGCAACTCGTTCAAGAGAAGCTCCCCGAAGAGATGCAGATGTGGAAAGTGCAGACAAAATCGTATGCCACCGAGCAGGGATACAGAGTGGGTATGGTGAGCCGTCCGTGGGGCTTCCTCGACTCTCCCGATGCAGAAATCATCTCCGGCGGCAAATGTGCAAAATGCATCGATGCCATATCAATCTGCCGTCACGGCAATTTCCTCCACTGGGGGTTTGCCTCGTCTCCGGACGACCTGACCGAAGCGGCGAAAAATCTTCTTGCAAACTGTATCGTCTATATCTCCAATTTTGCCGGTCAAAAACCGATTGCCCGCAAGCTGAACGAAGGGATAGAAACCCGCTCCAACATCGCAGACATCAAAGGTCTGTTGAGAAAAGATATCTGGCAGATAGGAAATGACACACAAGAAGCGTTTAACGTGACAATAGACAGCATCGGAAAAGCCGCAAGGGAGAAGAGGGCAAAAGGGGAGAAACTCAGCAGCATGGAAGAGATGTATGCAGATTTTGATATGTCACAGGCACACCACTATCCCCCTTACGAAGAATACTTCAAGGAGAGAGCCGGCAAACTGTTCGAAACATTTGGATATGACATTGAAAAATACAACGAATATTACGACAGCAATGCACCTTATTTCTGTGCATCACCAGATGGCTATTCGCTTGTACTTGATGAAGATATCAAGAGCCTCGGCATAGCAAACAACAATATCAATCTTCTTGACAAATGTATCTCGATGCTCGAAAATGGAACGGATGTAGAGAAAGCCGAGAGGATTCTCACCCACTACACCCTGTGCCGATTCAAGAGTGCAAACGAATGGAGAACTTGGTTTGACACCTATAAAGATAAGCTTTTCTTCACAGAGTCAGGCGGATGGCTCTGGCTTGTAGATAGTTACGAGCCGAATATCCCCGGAAACGACTACAGTGTGATAAAGCCCAAGGCTGCTCCCAAAGAGAGCCCCGTGCCTCAGTTGGCAGACAAGGAGACAACTGAATTGGAGCCGGTTATCGCAACCGCATCTCTCAACGACCTTGGAAACGGAGACCACGAGGTGGTGATTCACGCAAAAGTCCACACCGGCTGGCATATCTACGCAATAGTTTCCGATAGCGATCCGTTTATCCCTACAGAGGTAAATATCTCTTTACCAGAAAGTTGCACACTTGAAGGAAGTTTAGTGCGCCCGGGCGCGAAACCCCTTGGCACAAACGGCACAACAGTATATGAAGGAGATCTCGTTTTCCGCCAGAAAATCACGGGGAGCGGCAAGGGGAAGGTTGACGTGAAACTCAGCTGGCAAAGCTGCAACGACCGCGCCTGCCTTACTCCGAGAGAAGCATCATTCTCTTTCAATATCTAAGACACAATAACTTAACCTATTTAATTATCTAAATTTTAAGAACATGAAGAGTTCCAAAAGCATTGGAATCGTCCTTGCTGTTGCATTAGGATTGATTCTGCCCATGTTCGCCTCTGTGCCACAGGCATTTGCCCAGACACAGCAAGGCTCGAAAATCACTTACAAGTGTTCGGACGAGAAGCTCTCTGAAGCATTGCTCCACATAGAGCGTCTGTCCAACTACTACAAGATTCAGTTCAGCTACGAAGACGTTGACGGAAAGAACGTTACGGCAGATTTCAAAAATGAGTATTTTGACGTGGCAATCACTTCGCTCCTTTCAGGAACAGGTCTGGACTACAAGTACAACGGCCGTTTTGTAGTGGTATCTCCCAAAGAATCTTATAAAGGTAAAACCAGAACCATATCGGGATATGCCAAAGACAAGGATGGCGGCGCACTCCCCGGAGCAGGCATCAGCATAGGCACTTCAACCGCAAGTGCCATCACAGATGTCGATGGATATTATTCAGTGAAGGTTCCTGTGGAAAAATGCAGTCTCAAATTCTCTTTCATCGGAATGAAAGATTTGATTATGCCGATAGAGGCCGGAAACGACGCCGTGAATATGGACGTAATCCTCTACAGCGACAATATCCTTGAAGAGAGTGTGATTACAGGTTATCAGGATATTCAGAAGAGCAAGATGACAGGATCTGCCATCACTCTCAAAACCAAAGACTTGGAGCAGCGTTACTCTTCAAACGTGATGAACAATCTTGAAGGTCGCGTGGCAGGTCTTTCGACTTACGGCGGCGAGATAAAGATTCGCGGTACAAGCTCTCTCTATGCAGAGACTTCTCCCCTCCTCGTCGTTGACGGACTCCCCATCGAAGGAAAGATGAGCGACCTGAACCCTTATGACATCGAGAGCGTGAACGTCCTCAAAGATGCTGCCGCCACCGCCATCTACGGAGCCCGCGCATCAAATGGTATCATCGTAATCACCACTAAGAACGCCAACAAGAAAGGGAAAATCGATATCGATTTCAGCGCAGACGTCACAGTTTATGAGAAGCAGGACATGGATTACTCCCATAACTTCTATATGACTGCAGAACAGCAGGTTAATCTCGAAAAAGATTATTGGAACTACTATTTCTTCAACAACGAGGGAGAAGTTTCCGACCCTATCGGGGGCACAGCCCAATCAATCGAATCCGGAACAAGCTATATCTCTCCCATCCATTATGCATATTATCAGCTGGCTCAGAAGCAAATCACTCAAAGTGAACTGGACAGCCGCCTTGCAGAGCTCTCGAAGAGAAGCTATGCAAAAGAGTTTGCAGAAAATATGTATCGCACACACGTGCTCCAGCAGTACAACCTCTCTCTGCGCAGCCGTTCAGACAGGAGCCAGAACAATGTCACAATCAACTATAAAGATGATAATTCGGGGATGATCAACACATACACCCATCAGCTGAACATCAACTACAAAGGTTCTTTTGACATTGCAAAATGGCTCAC
>JABUTQ010000022.1 GCA_021443605.1 Bacteroidales bacterium
CAAGATGTTGTGCAAGAGACGTTTGTAAAGCTTTGGAACCATCGGGACAAACTTTTTGCGGCCTCATCGCCAAAGGCTTTTGCAATTACCGCCCTAAGAAACGGCTGCATAGACTTCCTAAGGGAAAACCGCCGTTGGGAAAGAGATGCCGCGATAGAAAGAGAGAAGACGGACAACGATGACTCGGAGATGAAGTTCAGAATGATTCTTTCCGCGGCCGAATTCCTTCCTCAGATGCAGAAGAAAGTATTCATACTCAGATATTTGAAAGATTGTAAAATAAAAGAAATAGCCCTTTTGACCGGTTTGAGCCAGACCAATGTACGGGTAATGCTCCTAAGGGCCCGAAACGACATAAAAAGGAGATTGGAAAACAATGAAGAAATTTGATTACAAGCAGGTTGCCGACAATCATTATCAGAAGACTGAGGTGCCTGAGAATCTGAAATCGAATCTGTCAGAGATGATTGATTCCCTTGCCGCCGAATCGGAAAAGAGGGAAGAGACACCGGCCCCTTCACGGTTCAGGTATCGCTATCTGATTGGAGCGGCAGCCTCCGTGGCGGTGATTATGTTTGTCTCCATAATTTTAAACAACGGGCAGGAAAATCCTGATATCTATGCTTTTGAAGATACCTGTGCCACTCCGGAAGAAGCGATTGAGGTGATTGAAAACACTCTCAATTTTATCAGTTCCTCAGTCAATAAGGCAAACGGAATCATTGAAAGCAAGACCACACCCGAAATCGACCTTGATTGTATAATTGAAAAAATAATAAGATAATGAACACTATCGTCAGAATGGCAGTGGCATCAGTACTGCTCCTGGTTGCCATCAATGCGGCGGCACAGCCTGAACTTTACAAAAAATATTCGTCAACTCCCGGAATCACAAAGGTTTACATATCTCCCACAATGATGGAGCTGGTGGGGAATTCCGGAGTGGCCAATGCCCTGAAAAACAGCGACATCAACATCTCCGGAATTTTCTCCAAACTCAAGGAGCTCTATATCATCTCTACTGACAACGAGGGCATCAGGCAAGATATCACCAAGGACTTCGACAAACTGGTGAACAACAGGAAAGTGGAGCTGCTGATGGAAGCCTCAGACGGAGGTGACGATATGTATATCTACTGCCATAGGACACAAGACATAATCAACTCAATCTATATCAGAGCATTACAGCCGGATGAAAGCACGATTATAATGCTCAACGGCGAATTCACGATGAACGACGTGAAGAAGATTATGTCGCGAGGGCAGTAGTTGTCATTCGAGGAGATCCTTCGCTATCGCTCAGGATGACGGGGTGAATCGTCATTCTGAGCCGCAGGCGAAGAATCTCCACGAATTTATTCGTTCACAAGAACCATCTCGTTGAGGAGATGTCCGGCACCTGCCACCTTATCAATGACAAAGAGCGCATAGCGGATGTCGAGCGAGATGTTGCGGCAGTGGTCCGGGTCGAACACCACATCACTCATCGTCCCTTCCCAAACGCGGTCGAAGTTGATTCCTATCAGACGGCCGTCCGCATTGATGATGGGGCTGCCCGAATTGCCTCCGGTGGTATGGTTGGTAGCGAGGAAACATACAGGCACAGAGCCATTTGAACCCCATTTTCCAAAATCTTTGGCGGCATACAAATCGCGAAGACGCTGCGGGATATTGTAGTCGAAGATATTCGGATTGTCTTTCTCTATGATACCGGTGAGGGTAGAGCTCGGCTTGTAATAAACAGCATCCATCGCGTGATACCCCTGCACATGGCCGTATGCGATACGGAGGGTAAGGTTGGCATCGGGATAGAAAGTCTTGTTGGGTTCAAAGGCCATCTGGCCGCGCATATATGTGCGCATCAGCAAGGTAATCTGGGCATTGAGCTCCCTAACCTTCTTAGAAACATTTTTCGAATAGTAATCGGCAAAAGTGCGGGCAAATTCGGCCGCTTCATCTTCAGAAGCGAACACCGCCTTCCTCCACTCTGCGATGCTGCCGTACTGACGGAGCTTCTCGCCATAATAGTCGGGAACAAATTCCTTCGGCATATTCTTTCCGTACATCGCAACTACACTTTCGAAAATCTCCTCGTCAATAGGCTGATAGTAATCTTTCCAAAATGCTTCGGCATTGCGCTTGCCGCTCATTATGAACTTGGGATATTCGATTGTGGAGATAGATTCAGAATAATATTCGTTTGCAAACTGATATTTGTCGAGCAAAGTCTGAAGAGAGTCCAGAGTTTCTACAACTCCCTCGTATTCAGAACCTTTTGCCCATTTTTTGAATCTTGCCTCATAATCTTTCTTCCGATCTACGGCCTTCATGCGGCGGATTCCCTTCTCTTCGCCCTGCCATTTTTTCCAAGAGTTGGCAACGCCCGAATATTTGCTCGAATACTGGATGCGGACAGCCTGAGACTGCTCCATATATTTTTTCATCTTCTCCAGACGGATTGTGCGAAGTTCTATCTTGTAAGGATTAGAAAGTTTCTCGATATAGTTCACGGCATTTGAAGTGATGTATTCGCGGGTAGATCCCGGGCAGCCGTAGATAAAAGTAAAATCACCCTCCTTCACCCCTTTTGTGGAAATCTCGAAAAATCTCTTGGGAACGAAAGGGACATTGTTTTCTGAATATGCTGCCGGTTCGTTGGTCTTCGGGTCGGCATAGACACGGAACATAGAGAAGTCTCCGGTGTGACGGGGCCACATCCAGTTGTCGGTCTCACCGCCAAACTTTCCGATTGACGACGGGGGAGCACCCACCATACGGACATCCTTATAGACCTTGAACACATAGAGGAAATATTGGTTGCCATAGAAAAGAGCGGCAACCTTTGCGGTGAGCCCCTCTCCTTTTGAAACGGCATCGGCAATGAGTTTGTCTGAATTTTTCTTCACGATTTTCTCGCGCTCGGCCTCGTCCATCCCCTCTTGCCAACCTGCAAGTACCTGAGCTGTAACATCATCCATATATTCAAGGAAGCTTACGGTGAGCCCCGGGCAAGGGAGCTCCTCGCTGCGATTCATAGCCCAGAAGCCATCTTTGAGGTAGTCGTGCTCCACACTGCTGTGACGCTGGATATAGCTGTATCCGCAGTGGTGGTTGGTTATGAGCAACCCTTCTTTTGAAATCATTTCGCCGGTGCAGCCGCCTCCAAAGAGGACAACCGCATCTTTGAGAGATGCGTGATTCACGCTATAGACATCTTCTGCAGAGAGTTTGAAACCTTTGGCCTGCATATCGCCAATCACATTCTGGACAAGGCTCGGAAGCCACATTCCTTCATCCGCAGCGGCTGTAAAGCATACGATTGAAGCAAAAATAGATAAGAATATTTTTTTCATAGTCGGTTAAAATTTATTCCAATGACATTCTACAAAGATATAATTTATCGCGTTAAAAGACAAAACCATTATCTTTGTTCCGACCTTTAAGAAGCTTAGAAATATGGAAAAACTCATATCATTTTTCAAGGAATTGGCAGACAACAACGAGAAGCCTTGGTTTGACGCCAACAAGAAGCGCTGGCTGGAAATCAAGGCCGAATATGATGTCTTCGCCCAGAGACTGATAGATGGGCTTGCCGTGTTAGACCCTCAGACAAAGGGTGTTACAGTTAAGGATTGCACATATAGGATTTATCGCGACGTGCGGTTTTCGCCCAACAAGCTTCCCTACAAGACCCATATCGGGATATATGTATGCCCGAAGGGGAAAAAGAGCGGTCACAGCGGCTATTATTTTCATATTGAGCCTTTTACAGACACGTACTTCATTTATGCAGGGCTTCATCTGCCTCAGCCGGAAGTGATAAAGAGCGTCCGCGAGGAGGTGATGCTCAACGGGAAGGGTGTGGATGATGCTTTTCAGGCTTGTGTCAGAGCGGGATACGAGATTCATACCGAAGGGATGCTCCGCAAAGTGCCCCGCGGCTGGAACCCGGACGACCCCTACAGTTTCTACTATCGGATGAAGGATTTCGGGGTAGTGAAAAATCTCACCGAAAAAGATGTGCTTTCGGAAAATCTTGTGGAAAACCTCCTGTCGGAATTTGCAGTCACAGTGCCCCTCAACAACCTCCTCAACCGCGCCTTCGACTACGCATACGAAAACCTCGGATAACTCGCTATATCAATTGCATTGCGATATAGGCGATAAAAAAGAATATGCCCGCTGTCAGCAACGCAATGTCAAACTCTTTGTTGCTTCTCAGTTTTCTAAAAAACAACAGCAAAGAGCAAATGAGGGCAGCGAGACAACTCCAATCCATAAAGGAGTTTTTGTTTAGCGCCGGAAAGAGCTTTTCCAAGCCACTCTGCACTGCAGTAAGATTTAACACAAAGAGTATCAATAATATACATACAAATCCAACATTGGACTTGAAGACTCTCTCAGAGCTTTCTCTTTTTCCGGACAATACATACTTGTCACCAAACGTTATTATCATAATTCTTTTAAAAATTTATCTTTTTCTTTTTTCCTTATAAGAGGATTACCAACATACCGAATTACTGAATCATCCAAAACATATAAGTTAAAACTTGAATTAAATGGTTGGATATTATTTTTCATAAACTCTAATGTAGTATCAAAAATTACCGGAAAGTCTATTTTCATTGAATTATAGGTTTGGATTGCTTCTTTGGTTTTATCTTTTTCTATAACACTAATGATTACCAACCAGTCAGCATTTATTTTTTGTGATACTAATTCATCATATAACTTCCGGCAGTTTACCAATTCCTTTATTTCACAACTGCAACCTGTATATGTTATGACTATTACGATTGATTTGCCATGGTTGTTTTCAATTGAATTCATGTCTTCTGTGAATAGTTGGTTCGGAAAGATAAACTTCCTTCCTATAAGGCTGTCTCTATCCACAAAACGATAGTCATCTATTCCAACATATGCCATCCAAAAAGAAATCAACAAAGACAAAAATTGATTACTGTGCATTCTCACATTCTATTTTTGATAAATCCATATTATAGTTACAGGTATCATTATCTGCAGCAGCTGCAATCATACAAAGTGCTCCCAAATATGGATTTATTAAAGCAATAGCTGATGCTGTTGCCACCTCTATTATATTCTTTCGATTACAATACTCTTTGCCTTCTCTCCATGCTAATTCACAATCAGTAACAGCTACGGCTGATTTAGTTTGAATATCAGTATTTTGTAAACAACTTACAAAAACAAGAGAGACTTTTTCATTCGGTAATAGATTTTTATTGTCAATAACTTCATCAATGTCAATCTTCAAACCATCATATACAATGGAAAAAAGAATTTCGGCAAATTGTTCACTACCAATATCGTCTGCCAAGTAACATAAATTACACCCGTCATCTATATTGTTTATGGAATAATACCCCGCGTTCATTATTTCGGCAGTATTGATAAACGATGAAAAAGGTAATATGATTTCTTGCTCCAAAAACAACAAAATATCATTATCTTCCAATGAATTTTAATTCTACTTTAGATTATTTTATATTTAAAGGAAAAGAAAGATCATCAAAAGAAATAATAAATAAAGCAATTGAAGAAATGGATAAAATAATAAATATAAAGAAAGATAATAAAATATG
>JABUTQ010000119.1 GCA_021443605.1 Bacteroidales bacterium
GTCATCATCATCACCACCAAGAAAGGTAAAGGCAATGGTGTACACGTAAGCTACAGCGGTAGTGTTTCTGTTAAGCAGAATGCATCCACCCTCAAGATGATGGACGGTCCTCAGTTCAAGGCTTATATCGAGCAATATCATCCCGAAGCAGCCCATCTGCTTGGCGTAAACGGAGTTATGAGCAACACCGATTGGCAGAAGGAAATCTACAGAATCGCCATCAACACCGACCACAACGTCAGCGTATATTCAGGCGGAGCATTCCCCTTTAGGGCAAGTATCGGCTACAACCTCGACCAAGCCACAATCAAGACCGGTGACAACCAGAGAGGCAATATCGACATAAGTCTCTCTCCCAAGTTCCTTGACGACCATCTTTCAATAAACTTCAACGCGAAAGGTGTTTATCAGCACACCAACTGGGCAAACAACGCCGTGGGCTCTGCCCTCTCGTTCGACCCTACCAAGCCCATCTATTTCACCGATGCATCGGGCAAGATAGACAAATCTTTCGTATCGAACGGATACTGGAACTGGCTCAGCGCCGGCAGTGCAAACACAATGGCCGGAATCAACCCTCTGTCATCCGTTTATGATTACAACAATTTTGGCAACACCATCAGAGGAATAGGAAACCTGCAGATCGACTATAAAGTTCACGGTCTCGAAGATCTCCGTGCAAACGTGAACCTCGGTCTTGACCTTTCCGGGACAAACGGCACCAAGTACAACACAATTGGCTCAATCTCAGCGATGAGATCGGACCTCGACCTGTACGAAACTTACAAGAACTACAATAGGAACGCCCTCCTCGAGGCTTATCTCGACTACAACCACACTTTCTCGGATATTCATAACCTCGACGTGATGGCCGGTTACTCTTGGCAGCACAACTATGTCCGCTACGACAATTCACAGTATTACAACACAAAATCTCGTGAATTATACAACACCCAGCCCACAAATGCGAAGGAGTATTACCTCCTCTCATTCTTTGGCCGCGTGAACTACAGCATCGCTTCCAAGTACCTCTTCACATTTACAGCCAGAGCTGATGCTTCGAGCCGTTTCTCTCCGGCAAACAGATGGGGCTTCTTCCCCTCTGCTGCATTTGCCTGGAACCTCAAGAACGAAGAGTTCCTCAAATACAGCCACGCATTGTCTGCCCTCAAGCTCCGCCTCGGCTGGGGCCGCACAGGTCAGCAGGACATCGGATCCGACTACTATCCTTACCTTGCAAGATACTACTCATCACAGTCAATCGAGATGCAGTATCCTATGGGCAGCGGATTCTTCAACACCCTCTCTCCTCTTGCATATAACCCGAACATCAAGTGGGAAACCACAGAGACCTTCAACGCAGGTATCGATTTCGGTTTTGCAGACGATCGCGTCACAGGTAGCGTAGAAGGATATTACCGCCGTACTTTCGACTTGCTCAATAACATCTCCATCCCTCTTGGAAGCAACTTCGGCAAAGAGGTAATTTCAAATATCGGAGAAATGGTAAACAAGGGTATTGAATTGTCACTCAATTATATAGCAATCAACACATCTGATGTATCTTGGGAAATTGGTGGAAACATCACCTTCCAGGACGTGAAGATTACCAAGCTCACAAACGACGACAAGACCTATCTTGGAGTCGAGACAGGAACTTCAATGGGTTCTAACGTAGGTTTCTCATCACTCCACCGCGCAGGATATGCACCTTATACATACTATCTCTACCAGCAGTTGTATGACAATGCCGGCAATCCTATCCAGAATGCACTCGTGGACAGAAACGGCGACGGCGTCATCAGCTCTGCCGACCGCTACATCACCGGATGCAGCCCCACACCTTGGGCATATTACGGTGTTACGACTCAGTTGAGAATCAAGAACTGGGACCTCGGTCTCAACGGGCACGGCTCGATTGGTGCAGAACTCATCAACAAGAACAGAATGGGTTACACCACATCTTACAGCGATGCCTACACAAAGGGATACATCAACAATCTCAGTGCAGATTTCCTCATCCCCGGATGGCACGCATCCCACTCTGAGAATCAGAAATATTCAGACCTCTTCATAGAGGACGCATCATTCTTCAAAATCGACGACATCAACCTTGGTTATACCTTCAACTTCAAGAACGACACCAAGTTGCGTCTTGCCGCTTCTGTTCAGAACGTATGCACCTTTACCAAATACAGCGGTCTGGATCCTGAAATCGACAACATCAGCGGTGTAGATACGACCATCTATCCGCGTCCCCGCCTGTACACTTTCCGTCTTAACTTTACATTCTAAGGAGGAAACATTATATGAAACATTTCAATAGAATAATTGTTCTCGGTGTCTCTATCGCCATATTGTCTTCTTGCGTAGGCGACCTCAACACTCTCCCTTTGAACAAGACCGATTTCACTTCAGAAACTGCATACAACAACGAGCAGAGCTATCTGAATGCCCTCAGTTATATAAACGGATACTATATGCTTGTAGGCCAGGACAGTCCGGGAAGCAATGACCTTGGATTCTCAGATGCCGGACAATCAGAGTTCATCCGCCAGTGGGGGAACCTCAATGAAATGAGCTGCGACGCATTGAAGTGCGTTTGGGGTGACTCATACATCACCGACCTCTCTTTCAATACCTGGGGTTCGGGCACAAACGACGCCATCACCTGCGTATATACAAGAGCTCTCAAGGGAATCACTCTTGTAAATGAATATCTTCTCCAAACAACTCCGGAGAAACTCTCAAGCCGCGGACAGTCTGCTCTCCAGAGCAAAATCGACGGTTACCGTGCAGAGGCAAGATTCCACAGGGCACTATTCTTCTACATCCTTATGGACGAATTCGGCAACCCTCCTTTCCCTCAGCCCGAGAACATCGGCGGAAAGATGCCCGAGCAGATCAAGCGTGCAGATCTCTTCAACTGGCTTGAAACTGAGCTCCTTGAACTTGGTGGCGACGGCAGTGCGATGCCTGCAAAGGGTGCCGTTGAATATCCGAGACCTACAAAGGGTTCTGTTTGGGCACTCCTAAGCCGTATGTACCTCAATGCCGAGGTTTATACCGGATCTGCAAAATGGAGCCAGGCCAAGGATGCATCAAAGAAGGTTATCGATATGGGTTACAAACTTCTTCCCAATTACGAAAACCTTTTCCGTCAGGATAACTCTACAAACGGAGCCGCAGACGAATTTATCTTTGCAGTGGCTTACGACAAAGACCACACCCAGAGCTGGGGCGGCACAACCACCCTCACTTCAGCTGCTCTGAGCGAAGACGCCAACAAAAAGCTCGCTGAAGGGCTCAATGTGAGCAACGCACAGAAAATCAACTATGAAAACTGGGCAGGATATCACGTTCCGGACGAATATGTGGCATTCTTCGAACTTCAGGACGTAGTATGGGGCACCGACGATGCCTTCGGATTTGACAGAACCAAGAGCGATAAGAGAGCCCTTGTAACAAACTTCGGTGCAGTCCGCGAGTTTGACTACAAATCACAGGCTTCAGGATGGCTCTGCTGGAAATTCAACGGACTCAACAGCGACGGTACCTGCGCACAGGTGGATGCCGTTACTTATCCGAAATTCTCTTCAGCCGACTTCCCTTTCTTCCGTTTGGCAGAAATGTACCTCAACTATGCTGAGGCTGATGCAAGGCTCAACGGAGGTGAAGTTAAGGACGAAACAGCAAAAGGTTATGTAAAGGCATTGAGAGAGAGAGCCGGCGTGAACACTCCCGCGATAATAGACCTTGACTTCCTCCTGAAAGAGCGTGCAAGAGAGTTTATGTGGGAAGGACACCGCCGTGTCGATCTCATCCGCTACGGATATTTCACTTCAATGAATTTCTCTTGGCCTTGGAAAGGCGGCGTTGAATCAGGAAAGGTTGCAATACCGGCATTCCGCACAATTTATCCGATTGTCCAGAGCGACCTCAGCTCCAACTCTAACCTCACCCAAAATCAGGGTTATTAATAAACAGCCAATATTATGAAATACACAAAATATTTCGCATTGTTCATTTCGATGCTTATGACGGCAGCCTGTTCTCTGAAAATGGAGACAGTACGTCTTGCACCCGAATCGGCTTTCAAGGCTCCGACAATCTCCGCTATGGGATCTGTGATTTCAGACGCCAACACAGCCGGAGTTGAAGAGGTTGTATTCAACTGGGAATCTGCAGATTTCGGGGCTCCCACCCAGGTTACTTACTCTGTGTTCGTAGCCCTCGGTGACAGGCAGGCTCTTGTCGGACAGACCAACTACAACTCCCTTTCGATTTCGAAAGGCGACCTGGTGGCGATTCTCGTCAGCGACCTTGGTGCCGCAAAGAACCAGGACGTTACCGTAAACTCTTTCGTAACAGCAAGAGTGGCCGGAGAAAACACTGCCGAGATTAAATCGGGCAGCACTTCTTATTCAGTATTCACTTACCTTGCCGCCAAGCGCAGCATCTTCCTTCCCGGAAACTATCAGGGCTGGTCTGCAACCGCAACCGACCTTTGGGAGACCGACGGAGGATCCAACATCTACAAGATGCTTGTTGACGTAGATGGTGGAAAGGGTGAAGCGATATGCTACTTCAAACTCCACGTAGATGGCAGCTGGCAGGGCTTCAACGATGGTTGGAAAGCCGAGTGGGATATGCCCGACCAGACACAATCTGATGGTAACTTCAACGTTCCGATTGACGAAAAATACATCAGACTCACCGTCAACGTAAAGAAAAAGACTCTCAACAGAGAGGTCATTTCATACGTAGGCCTGATTGGTGACCACAACGGATGGGCAGACAACGAGAACGCATTCACATACGATCCGGCACAGAACGTATGGGAAGCAGAAGCCGCATTCGAGGCAGGCAAGGGATTCCTCATCCGCCTCAACCAGGACTGGAACATGAAATTCGGAGGAGGCACTTCTCCTTCAGATGAAGTTCCCGGCGGTTTTGTATTGGAAGAGAGCGGTGGTGCCGCAAACATCCCGACTCCCGGAACAGGAAACTATAAAGTTGTCCTCCATGCAAACAGGACCCCTTGGGTTATCACTTTCACAAAACTTTAAGGAGCTGAATGAAAATGAAAAAGCATATTTATCTATTTGTGACACTGCTTATTGCAGCAATATCAGTCACATCTTGCGCAATTCAGGGAGCTGACGGGTTCTCCAAAGATCCCACCGCTCCGGTGATGACTGCGCACAATGACATTCTCATAACTCCCGCCACCCTGGAAGAAGATGTAGTGTTCTCTTGGCAGAAAGCCAGATTCCTCGGCATCGACAACGTCCGCTATACGCTTCACGCCGTGGTCGGAGAGTCTGACGCCGTCATCGCTTCCGACATTGACGGGCTTGCATTCAGGACACAAAAATCGCAGTTGAGGGAAAAACTCCTCTCATCTTTCAGCCTTGCCCCCAATGCCACACACAATATGTCATTCTACGTAAGTGTAAAGGACAACAGCGGAAAGGCACTTAACTCAGACAAGATTTCGCTCAATATCTACCTCTATGACAACGCCGTACCGGCAGTAGT
>JABUTQ010000202.1 GCA_021443605.1 Bacteroidales bacterium
GTATTCATTTATGTTCTGCACAAGATTGGTAATGACAATCTCCTGAATCTCATAGTTTTCAGGCACATCCACAAGCTCTATGCTGAAGCGAGACATCTTGTGGCGAAGAGACACTTCATAGATCTGGTCCTGCTTTACAGAGCCGGATTTCGGGTTGAAAGTCTGGTAACTTGAACTTGCGCTACTGATGATGTCGTTGGTGTGGATAGGGTTGCCGGAAGCATCATACTCCTCGTACTGTGCCCTGAACGAATATTTTTCTTCTTCAGTGAAAGGTATGGCAGTTCCCCCCCATCCAGCAGGAACCGAACTTTGAACAACACCCCAATAATACTGCTTTGTCAGAGGAAGATTATCCATCCAGAACTGGATGGCTTCATAAGTCTTGTCTGCCTTGCGGAACTTGTCCCATTCGAGAACCTGGTCGAGTGAATACTCTCCGGTGTCGAAATTGGTTACCTTGAAAAGATGTGCAGTCGTGTTGTTTTCAAAAAGGACACAGTGCCTCTGGTGTGAAGTCATCATGGTGCTGCTTCCCACGTATGCGGCGAACTCTCCATTGATGACATAGCTGCTTGCATCCAGCTGATGGCCGCGATTGATACCTATGCCTTTGGTCTCAACCATAGAGCCATAACCGTTATCCTCTGCAACAGCGATTGTTACGGGGTCTCCGGCCTTGGTGTCTTCAACCTCTGGCGACAACTCCTTGCCACACGACCACAAAGTGGCCACGCTCGCAAGGCATATCATATATTTGATTGATTTTCTAAACATAGCGGTCTCTCCTATTACTGATACAAGTTGAAGGTTTCTGTCCTGTCCTGAGACCAATCATAGAATTTTGCCTTAAGCAAGACAGGCTCCTTTTCGGGATAACCGATACCCAAATCGAGGCGGGATACAAGCTGACCTCTGAAGTCGAGACCCGTGCCTGTGAAAGAGTATTTGAACTTGCGCTGATTCGCCCCTTCTCCCACGGTGAGGACGAGGGAAGGTTTCGAAGTCTCACTCTCGTACAGGCGCTGAGGAGGGATTATGCAGCAGAACTGCATCCAGACGTGGTCACCGGGCGTGCCGTCGTAAGCCTTGTCGGTGGTCCACAGATTGTCTAAATCGCCATACTCAGTTGCATCTGGATTAAATCCGGGCCTGGCGGACTTGTTGTAAGTCTTGGCGTTCGGCTTGGAGAAATTCGGGGTGCGATACATCTTGATGGTGTTGTCTGTCGAAGCAGCTTTAGGCACGGTGACGGTAACAACCTCATTCACGTTGTAACGCTGGGTATAGTCGGGAGTGAAGTCCGTTGCAACCTCCTGGAGTTCAAGACTAATGGAGCCCTTGAGCGCCTCTTCCGTGAATCCCTTGATGCCGTATTTGTCGAAAGGCATTTCCACGTTCACCACGAGCATAGAGAGGGCGTGTCTGAAATCGAGCAGTATCGCCGCCTTGTCCTGACGGATGCTGAAATACTTGTGGCAGAGGAGGATATCATTGCGCATCAAATGGTAGTGCAGCTGAGTGGCAGTCCCAAGGCTTTGGTCTGTATTGACAAACAACACGTTGCTTCCCCTGTCCGGACGGATGTAGTCACAAGGATAGTACTCTGCGAACAAAAAGAAACCGCCCGTAGTTCCATCCTGAAGGATATTTCCCTTGACCTGAACTGAACCGTCATCTTTGTACTTTGTCCAAATCAAACCGGGCTGCTGAGAATCATATCTCTTGAAAATACTGTATTCCGGATAGTCTATCAGTGTGTTGCATTCATAGTCGTGATAGCCGTTTACATTTTCCGTGTTATATCCGGCATTGAAAACGGGCACGTCGGTTCCTTTGTCTCGGGTAATGCTGCACACCCTGATTCGCGAGCCTGCCGATGTTCCCTTCTCCACAAAATATTCTCCCTGAGGATAATAGTCGAGAGGAGACGGAGAGGCAACTGCCTTTGTCTGCATGGACAGCCCTCCCTTCTTAATCATAAACTCGACTCGGCAATCGTCCAAGTCCGGCTTCTCCGGATCCGGCAGCGACTTGGCGCAACCGGCCACCAGAAAAGCGAGCCCGAAAACTGCTATATTTTTTAATCTAAACATCTAATCTACAATTTCTATTAGCTTATCGTAAGGAGGTGTATTTCCCTCCGTCATCCAATCATTCCACGGCATGATGCGCGCATAAATGTAGAGGTCGTTTGTGCTGAAGATTACCCTGACAATCACGTGGGTGTTTCTGAAAAGGGCTTTGACCTTTGGCAGCTCGAGGGCTTCCTTATAACCTCCGTTAAGATCGAAGGTAATTTCTTTAGGGTTTGTAGCCGATTCAGAATAATCCTTGATTTTCAGCTTGTTGATTACATATTTCTGCGCTGTTTCACCAGTGGGTACGTATTTGCTTTCGTGTGCATAGAAGACCAGCGTGTCTGGCTTTGCGGCCGTAACGTCTATGTTGAGCCCTTTCTTCGAGAAGATCTTGTGGTCTGTGTTAGCGGGCAGGTCGTAGTCATAAAACCAATCGAGCTTGTCCATCTGGCTGATGTAATGAGACTGTTCTGAAGTCGTCTTGAGCCAGTCAATCCAGAACATATCCTTAATCACAAAATCTGCCGAGTTGGCGACGGGTGTCTTCTGCATCTGTTCGTCCACATTGTAGAAATGGGGCATCACATAGCTCTGGTTTGCAAGGCTTCCAACCTCAAGCTCATCGACTGTAACCTTCATAGGGCGGGACGATTCGAAAGTGAACGTGAATTTGGTCATTGTGCGCACCAAATGGTAGTTCTTCTCAATCGTACCATAGCTTGACGGCACAACCAAATGATATGCAGCCGATTGCGGAAGCGGCTTGTCGCCGTCTATCTCGCCCGTCCACACATAATCGGTCAATGCCTGCTCGCTGAAGTTCGCTTCATCCAAATTCAGCCTCGGCAACTGAGCCTCGTTGGCAATGAGATAGATACGCTTCCTGTCGTTGGAAGTTACCCTGAAAGTGAGCTTTCCCGAACTGATTGCCGGATCGTTATATCTGATAAGGGAATCTTTCTCAATCTCGCCATTGTTGTGGAGGATGATGATGCGCAAGGTGTGCATCTTCTCGTTGGGGAGAAGCGGATCCTCTATTTCGTCATCGCCCTTGGTGCGCTCCATACTCTCCAAAAGATCCACATTTATCTTGAGGAAGGCAAATCCTTGCTCGTCAATATCTGATCCTGAGTCAAATATGGTATTGCAACCAGTCGTTGACAAGATTAGACCGCCGGCAAAAATCACCGCACAGAAAGCATATATTTTATGAAACAGATTCATATTATTGTCTTATTCTTTCCGATTTTAGTCTAATCTGTCAAATCATGGTTTTGAAGCACAACTCTCCAAGAGTTGATGTATATCATTGATGATGCCCAAGAGTGGTTATCGTCAATGAAAAACAACATAGAATATTCGTCCTGGCGGTCGAGATACTCCTGATCGCCTACATTCGAAGCCTCGAAGCTCTTAACAAGGAGGGCATAATCGATTACCGGTATAGAGATGATTTTCTTCATATCGCTCTTGCGGCGAATTTCGAGCATCATCTTATTGCGGTGATCGAGCATCATCCTGTTTACGGTAAATTCTGCAATTGCCACTTGTACTTGTGTGATGACACCATCCTCTGCGGGAAGCTCCACACCGGCCTTGCCGTTTGCAGTCTCCCAAGGGATATAGGTAATCAACTCATCTTCAACGAGTGAGTTGTCTGCTGCCAGTGAGCCGTTCTCGTCAACAATGCGGAAATCAAACTGATCGGCGCTGATGTCGATACCGCTCAGCTGCTGGAGCACGATTTTGATTTTGTTGGTGTCTTTCATCAAAGGAAGTATGTAAACGTACTCTCCACCTTCGGCAGATTTATCTTCGAGCACGAGGTCCATAGCTCCATAGTAAAGCGGGTGCAGGTTTACATCGCTGTAAGCAGCTCCCAATTCAGTGTGTTTGCGGTGCATATATGCCGTAAGGTCGCTCTCGGTGACGTTTGCGCTTCTTGCTATGTCGAAGTGCTCGTCATTGGGGTTGTTGTCGGCACCACACCACGCCACAATGCGATAATTGCCCGGCTGGAGTGGAAGAACAACTGTATAGTCGTTCAGTACCAAGTTTTCTCTGGTATCCACTGCAGTGTAGGCAAGCTTACCGCTTGCATCGAATGCAAAGAATCTTACGGAGTTTACTTCGTGTGCAGTAGCATCGGCCCACTTCAAGTTGTAATCATAAACAAACTTGAGTTTGTAAACCACCTTACAGTTACCTTCTTCCTCGAAGATACTGCGGCAGGAAACAAGAGCCAAAGAGATGCAGGCAAGCATCACCACCTGTTTGATTATCCTTGTATAAAATGCTTTAAATCTTTGCATTACGTTTATTGTAAAGGTAAATTACTTTTAATCTAAAAAGGGGCGGGCATCTTGCGGGACAACCCGCTCCTCAAATTTCCTGAATCTCCGGGGAGATTACCAAACGAGCTCAACAGCTGTGGTGACTACTCTCCAAGAGAGGATCTCGATTGTTGCAGAGATGAATGCATCGTCATCCTGAGGTTTCTCGGGATAAACCGGCTCATCCGGATCGTAGATAGGAGTACCGAAACCACCAATCCTGTTGATTGAGCAATCGTAGATGTGGTTGCGAACAACACCGGTCTCACCAACTTCGAGAGTCTTGGGATCGTTGTTCTCACCGAGGTGATAAATCGGGAAGAACCAGTAGGTCTTACCTTCATTCCAAACCTTAGCGTGACCAATCTGCTTGAGGGCTGCATTGAGCTGAGCTTCAGTGGCTTTGGGTGAATCTTTTGTGTTGGAAAGGGTGTAATTCTTTGCTACCTTCGTCTGTATCTTAAGCTCTACGTTATAGCGGCCTTTATTATCCTGACCTGCAAGTGCTGAACCATTAGACAGTGCGGTAACGATTTCGACGTCATCCGGACCAATCTTGGTATATCTCTGAATTTTTTCTCCACCGACTGTTTCATCTGTTCTGATATAGATGTTGGAGAGATTTACCATCTGGAGCTTGAGGTCGTC
Organism: Bacteroidales bacterium; assembly: GCA_021443605.1. GTDB lineage: Bacteria > Bacteroidota > Bacteroidia > Bacteroidales > UBA932 > Equibacterium. The sequence continues at coordinate 5,063 of JABUTQ010000202.1, forward strand.
GAAAACAGGTTTACCATCGTTTCCAAGAGGAGCTACAAATTTGTCACCTGCAAACTCGCAGATTGTGAGGGCATTGCCATTTTCGTCAACGAGGGTGCCGGGAACCATGACCTGAGTAGGCCAAGGGCGCTGCAGACCTGTCTTGGCATCTTCGGCTGCATTTTCGTTTGTATAAAGAACTGTTGCACCATCAATCTTCTGGAGAGGATATTCTTCATCGCCTTCGTATTTGTGATACTCCTGACCTGCATCTTTGGGGTTGATAGCCCAATATGAACGGAAGTAAGCATCATAAGTCCAAGGGGTAGATACAGTTGTCTTGTTTGCGCAGAAGAGGTTTGCTGCCCAATCTTTGTTAATCTGCTTGCTGAGATAGCCTTTCTTGGTGATTGCAGTAATGTCCCAACCGGGGATGCTTGCGAATACCTGAATAGAGTCTTTAGGATCGCTGCTC
>JABUTQ010000129.1 GCA_021443605.1 Bacteroidales bacterium
AATAAAAGTGCCTTGAATCTCTCGCTGTCCATCACTTTCTTTACTTGCCGGACATCTCCATCAATTGCTGCATAAACCGAATCGGGATTGAGCCCCTGATTCTTATTATGGATGGATCTTCCCCATAATTGATTAACACAAAGTCTTTTATCGTTTCTTTGTTTTTCCTGATGAAAATACGGCAATCTTCATCCCCTTCTCCCATTTCCATAAGCAAATCGTATCCAAGTAGGGACGTCCTCTGAACTTCGGCCGAAAATTTTCTGCGGTCCTCATCGTTGCAGTCGGACAAGTCGAGAACCTGTATCCTGCGAACCATACGCATCACGTCAAGAGCTTCCTTCCCCTCTTTGCTGAAAAGTGCGAACGATTTTGCAAATGCCATAGTTGTGGGGCCGAGTTTTATCATCTGTGCCTCTTCACACCCGGAAAACTTAGAGTAAAGCCTGTCTATTGACGTGAGTGACTGGCTCTTAGCCTCGAAACATACTGCATTGAGAAACAGACAGCAGCAGAGAATGAAGATATATTTTTTCATAAATTGATTCTAAATTACACTATTAAGACGGAAAAATGGTTGAAATGTTACAAAAACCGTGAAAAATCAGCACATCAATCCTCAAATTTGGAACTATTTTATAAATATGTATATATTTGCAACTTTATGTATATATAATTGCGCATTATGAAAAAATTATGCCTGCTAATGTTGTTTGCATTGATGGTATTTTCTTGCAAACAAGCTAATTTCCAACTCCCTACTGTGGAGTACAAGACAGTCAAAGTTGAACCTATGGACATTACGGTTCACAGTACTTTCGCTGCAAAGCTTGAGGGTGTGAAAGACGTGAACGTTTTCCCGCAGACCAGTGGCTCTTTGGTAGAAATCAGAGTAGCCGGTGGACAGAAAGTTAATAAGGGTGATGTGATGTTCGTAGTAGATCAGGTTCCTGCACAGGCAGCCGTAAGGGTGGCAGAGTCAGACCTCAAAGTGGCAAAGGCACAGATGGCCACCGCAAAAATCGTCCTTGAAAGCAAACAGGATTTGAGATCCAAGGATATCGTTTCCGACATCGTGGTTCGCAAGGCCCAGAACGATTATGAGACAGCCGTTGCCAACGTCGAGCAGGCGGAAGCCCGTTTGACAAATGCTCGTCAGAGTCTTTCGTTCACCCTTGTGAAGGCCCCTTGCAATGGTGTTGTGGGGAGTGTCCCTTACAAAGTCGGTGAGATTGTAGGTCCCGATATGCCAAAACCGCTGACAATCGTAAGTGACAACAGCAAGATTTCTGCAAAAATTGCCATCAATGAGCGTATGTGGCTTTCTCTTGTTGAGGAGGGATATGGCAATATGTCCAAACTCTTGAAGGAACTGCCTGACGTTAAATTGATTACCTCTCTCGGATCATATTATTCCGAAACCGGGCGCATCACCGCCATCGATGGTATGATTGATGCCACCACCGGTACAATTTCGTTAAAGGCCGATTTCCCTAATCCCGAAGGTGCATTGAGAAGCGGTGGATCTGCAAAGGTTGAAATTCCTATTCCATATACCGACGTTCTTGTAATTCCGCAGTCAGCAACATACGAGCTTCAGGACAAGATTTTCGCATACAAGGTAGTTGACAATAAGGCCAAGGCCGTTGAGGTGAAGGTTACGTCTCTCGACGACGGTCAAAGCTATGCAGTGCTCGAAGGTCTTCAAGCCGGAGATGTGATTATTGCCGAAGGTGCCGGAAACGTTAAAGAAGGTGAAGAAGTGTCCTATCAAATGACATTGTAAACTATGAAACTGAGTAAATTTGTCGATCGCCCGATACTGTCGTTTGTAATCAGCGTCTTCATTATGGTGTTGGGCATCATAAGCCTTCTCGGTTTGCCAATCGAGAAGTACCCGGACATCGCTCCACCCACAATCTCCATAAGTACAATGTATGCCGGTGCGAGTGCAGACGCCATCCAGAAATCGGTAATCATGCCGATAGAAGAGGCCGTCAACGGTGTAGAGAACATGCAGTACATCAATTCTTCTGCATCCAACTCCGGTATGATTGAAATCAACGTGACATTCAAGCAGGGGACAGATCCGGACAAGGCAGCCGTCAACGTTCAGAACCGTTTGGCGAAGGTGGTAAGCCTTCTCCCCGCGGAAGTGACAAAAGTCGGTGTGTCCGCACAAAAGCGCCAGCCCTCAATGTTGCGCATATTCGCCATCTACAGTCCTGATGGAAAGTATGATGCGAAATTCCTTAACAACTTTGTTCACAATACGATGAGCCCCGCAATCCAGCGTATCGACGGTGTCGGTTCAGTGGTTGTGTTCGCAAACAAGTATGGTATGCGTCTGTGGCTCGATCCCGGCAAGATGAGCACTTACGGTCTTGTTCCGTCGGATATTGCCGCCATTCTCGGAGACCAGAACATTGAGGCTCCTCTCGGAAACCTCGCTGCCGGGACAGACCACACCTTCCAGTATGTGATGAAGTACAAAGGTCGTCGTATTTCGGAAGAGGAATTCGGAAATATCGTAATCAAGACCCTTCCCGACGGAGGTTCGCTTCGCATCAGCGATGTTGGCGAAGTGGAGCTCGGTTTGGAAAATTACACCTGGACAAGTTACGTGAAGGGAAAGCCTGCAGCCGGTGCCGCCGTATATCAGGCAGCCGGAAGTAACGCCACCCAGATCAACAACGACATCAGCGACTATTTCAAGAACGAATTGCGTCTCCCCGCAGGTGTTGAGCTCATCGAGCTTGAAAACGGAAACGATTTCCTCTACGCATCTATGGACAACGTAAAGGAGACCTTGATACTCGCGATTATCCTTGTGGTATTGGTTGTGTTCTTCTTCCTCCAGGACTGGAGAGCCACCCTCATCCCTACAGTCAGCATCATCGTGGCGTTGATTGGTACCTTCGCATTCCTTCAGGTTGCAGGATTCACCTTGAACCTGTTGACGTTGTTCTCACTCGTGCTGGTAATCGGTACCGTGGTGGACGACAGTATCTGCGTGGTAGAGGCGGTGCAGGAGCGTTTTGAGTTTGGTCTCAAGGACAGTTCAAAGGCAGCGAGATCCGCAATCAGCAATATATCGCGTTCACTCATCACCACAACCATCGTGTTTGCAGTGGTGTTCATCCCGGTGAGCGCAATGTCCGGAACGACAGGCATTTTCTATCGTCAGTTTGGTCTTACAATGGCGGTTGCCGTAATTATTTCAACCCTCAACGCGATGACATTGTCTCCTGCCCTTGCGGCCCTCATTATGAAGCCTATCGATGAAGAGAAGGAGGGCAAGTTCATGCATTGGGTGCGCAAAGTCTATAATGTGAGCTACAATGCAATGTCGGATAAATACATGGGCCTGGCTAAGTTCTTCACCAGCCGCGTTTCACTCGTGGCAATATTGGTTGCGGCAGGATGTGTGCTCTTCTTTGTCCTTATGAAGAGTACTCCTTCCGGAATGGTTCCCGAAGAGGACAAGGGATCCATCTTTGTGGATATCACCTGCCCTATGGGATCCAGCCTCAGCGAGACTTCAAGAATTATGGCTGAGGTGCAGAATGCCATCGATGAAATCCCTGAAATCGGTTACAGCTATTCAGTTGCAGGTCAGGGACTTATCTCAGGTGTAGGTAGCAACTGCGGTCTTATCTTCATCCGCTTGAAGCCTTGGAGTGAGCGTACAGGAGAATATCAGGATGTCAACAGCGTGATGAGCAAGATATATATAGCAACTGCTCATATCAAAGGTGCACAGGTGTTTGCGATGACTCCTCCTATGATTGACGGTTACGGTACAGGTAACAGTATCGAGCTTTGGGTGCAGGACCAGCAAGGTCGTGACATCAAGGAGTTCAACAAGATTACCCAGGAATATGTTACGGCTCTCGGTCAGCGTCCCGAAGTGCAGCTTGCCTACTGTTCATATAACGTCGATTATCCCCAATATCTTGTCGATGTCGATGCCGAAATGTGCCAAAGACGCGGAGTCGATGCCTCTGAAGTTATCAACTGCATCGGCGGATATTGCGCCGGTATGTATGCATCCAACTTCAACCGATTCGCCCACATCTATAGGGTAATGGTTCAGGCCAAGCCCGAGATGACAGTTGATGAAAACAGCCTCAGCGGTCTCTATGTCAGGATGAAAAACGGAGAGATGGCTCCTGTCAGTCAGTTCATTACAATACAGAAAGTTTATGAGCCGATGGAGCTCAAGCGTTTCAACCTCTATGGAACAATCCCTGTGAACGTGATGCCCGCCGAAGGAAAATCTTCCGGTGACGTCATCAATGCGGTTCGTGAGGTGGCAGCTCAAAAACTGCCTATTGGCTGTTCAGTCGATTTCTCAGGTATGGCCCGCGAACAGGACAAGACAAGCGGCGGCCTCGGTATGGTGCTCGCTATCTGTATATTGTTCGTATATCTGGTTCTTGCAGCCCTTTACGAGTCTGTTCTCATCCCGTTTGCAGTGCTTTTGAGTGTCCCCGTAGGTCTTGCCGGTACTTTCGTATTCGCAAAGCTTTATGGGCTCCAGAACGATATCTATCTGCAAGTTGCGATTATTATGCTTATCGGTCTGCTTGCCAAGACGGCCATTCTGCTCACTGAGTATGCAACACAGTGCCGCAGGGCCGGAATGTCTATCCAGCAGGCCACCATATTCGCAGCCAAGATGCGTCTTAGACCTATCCTTATGACTGTCTTGACAATGATTTTCGGTATGCTCCCGATGATTGCCGCAACAGGTCAGGGTGCAAACGGAAACCGCACAATCGGTGCAGCAACCGTGGGTGGTATGATATTCGGTACCCTCTCACTGCTGTTGTTTGTCCCCGCACTGTACATTATGTTCCAGACACTTCAGGAGAAGCTGTTCAAACTGAAATTTGCCAAGACAGATGACGTCCTCATCAATGAGGAAGTAAACCGTCTTGTGGAGGCTGGAGAATTAACATTGCCCGAATTTAATGAAGAAGTTGAAGATGAAGAATAAAATAACCCTTCTCTCCGTTGCTATTGCAGCGGTGTGCATCCTGTCATCTTGCTCGGCGCTTCAATATTCGCGTCCGGATGATTTGAAAAGCAATGGCCTATATGGGACCATGGCTCAGGAAAGTGAATCGGAAACTCTTGCAAACCTCAGCTGGAAAGAGATTTATACCGATCCCTGCCTGCAGGCCCTCATTACAGAGGCTTTGGCAAAGAATATAGATTATCGTACTCAGGAATGGGTTGTAAAACAGGCCGAAACCGGAAAGACTACCGGTCAGCTTGCCTTCCTTCCTTCGATTGGAGTATCTCCGCAAGGTGCTTATTCACCCAATACGGGATGGTCTTACCAGATTCCGGGAACCCTCACATGGGAGCTTGACATCCTCCGCAAGTCGCGTTCACTGCAGATGGCAAATGCCAATCTGAGCAGCCAGCAGGATATGTTGCAGGCAGTTCAGAGCCGTTTGGTGGCAAATGTCGCCAGTATGTATTACCAGCTCCTTGC
>JABUTQ010000161.1 GCA_021443605.1 Bacteroidales bacterium
GTCACGTCATAGACGTGGGCTGCCAAATCGTTTCGGGACGAACCCTCGGCGATGAAAGTCCTCAACTTTATGTCCTTTATCACTATTTTCTCGGCACGCACGGCAGGATTGACTTTGCGCAACCCCTCCACCATACCGAAGAATGCCGTCTCAGCAGTGTTGGGAATATATGAGATGATGGTATTGTCCAAATCTCCTCCAACCGCCTCCACTATCTGCGGTGCCAGTTCGCGTCCCAGCTGCTTGCGCTCCTCGTATATATCCTTATCGGAACCGCGGGAAAAATAGATGCGCTCAAACGAGCATTTTGCATTGCGTCCTGGCTCAAGCAGGCTGGTAACCTTGACCTTGCCAGCCTTATCCACGGTGAGCAATTCTCCGGGGGCAAGTTCACGGACACTTTCGGCATCCACATTCATAGTTGTCTGAATCACAGGCCTTTCTGAAGCCACTACCACTATTTCATCGTCGCAGTACCAAAATGCGGGGCGTATTCCGTTAGGATCGCGAAGGGTGAAGATGTTTCCACTGCCGAGCGCACCGCATATCACATAACCGCCATCCCAGAGAGGAGCACAACTCTTTAGGATATTTTTTGGGTCGATTTCATTTTCTGCCCTCTCTACGACCTCTCTGCCGTTAAAACCCAGATTCTCATACTCTGAAAAGATTCTTGAATATTCGGTATCAAGTTTATGGCCGAGCTGTTCAAGGAGGAGGAACGTGTCGCTGTAGATGCGCGGATGCTGACCTTCCCCTACTATGTGATCGAAAATCTCATCAACGTTGGTCATATTGAAGTTTCCGCAAAGCAGCATATTTCTGGCCTTCCAATTGTTCCTGCGGAGGAATGGATGGACGTAACTCAGTCCCGACCTCCCTGTGGTGCTATATCTTAAGTGTCCCATATAGACTTCACCGATGAACGGCAAGTCCACATCTTTCTTCTCGGATGAGGCAATCTCCTTATGTGCCTTGGCAAAGATTTCCTGAATTGCACCTGATCCCAATCCCCTTTCGCGGAAGATAAACTCCTCTCCGGGGTTGCTGTGCAGCTTGACACAAGCAAAGCCCGCCGCCTCCTGTCCGCGGTTGTGCTGTTTCTCCATCAAAAGATAGAGTTTGTCGAGTCCGTAATAAATTGTACCGTATTTCTCCCGGTAGTACTCAAGCGGGCGAAGAAGTCTGATCATCGCAACACCGCATTCGTGCTTAAGTGTTTCCACGTCGTTAAGTTTGAGACATTGATTCTGCCAAAATCACAATCGATTTCAAGCAGGAAACTTAATTCCGGGGCTCAAAAGTATGAAGAAATTTCCATTATCGCTCTAATAATTTGAAAAATTATAAAAAAAGAGGGTTTGCACCCTCTCTCCTTTATGTATATGATGTCGCAAAATTATTGCCGCAGCACGGTTTGCTGTCCGTCGTAATCGGCGGTAATCTTCTCCGCTTTCGTGATGGAGCCGTCCAGCAGCCCCTTGGCAAGGGCATCGGTCAAATCCCTCTGGAGGACACGCTTTACAGGTCTCGCACCGTAAGCCGGGTCATATCCTTTCTTGCAGACAAACTGAAGGAAAGCTTCTGTGTATTCCAGATTGATACCCATCTGCAACATCTTCTTTTTCAAGATATTAAGCTGAAGGATACAAATTTCGCGGATATTCTCCTCGGTGAGTGTGTGGAATTGGATTATCTCATCTACGCGATTGAGGAACTCGGGGCGGAACACATCCTTGACACTCTCCGGCTTGACGTTGGAAGTCATTATCAAGATTGTGTTCTTGAAATCGACGGTTCTCCCCTTGTTGTCGGTCAGACGGCCATCGTCCAGCACCTGCAGCAGCACGTTGAACACGTCGCTGTGAGCTTTTTCTATCTCGTCAAGGAGGACAACCGAATATGGTTTGCGGCGAACCGCCTCGGTCAGCTGGCCTCCCTCTTCGTATCCAACATATCCCGGAGGCGCTCCAACAAGGCGGCTCACGGTATGGCGCTCCTGATACTCACTCATATCGATACGGGTGATAAGATTCTCATCATCAAAGAGATACTCGGCAAGAGCCTTGGCCACTTCGGTTTTACCGACACCTGTGGTTCCGAGGAACATAAACGAGCCGATGGGGCGTTTTTCGTTCTGGAGCCCTGCACGCGAACGGCGCACCGCATTGGCAATGGCGTTGATGGCTTCGTCCTGCCCAATCACCCTCTGATGCAGAACATCCTCGATGTGAAGCAGTTTCTCGCGCTCGCTCTGCATCATCTTGGCAACCGGAATACCTGTCCATTTGGCAACAACCTCGGCAACGTCGTCACTCCCCACCTCTTCATTGATAATAGGCGAAGGATTCTTGCTCTTCTCTGCCATCAACTTGTCAATGGATTCCCTTGCGGCGGCAATCTTACCATATCTCAATTCGGCAACACGGCCATAGTCTCCACGACGCTCGGCATCCTCGGCCTCAATCTTGAAATTCTCCACCGCCTGGCGCTGCTTTGCTATCTCGTCAAGGAGTTTTTTCTCATCTTCCCACTGCTTCATCAAGGCATCTCTCTGCTTCTTGGCCTCTTCCATCTCGGCGACGATGGCGTTGAGCTTTGCCGATTCCCCTTCTTTCTTCACAGCGGCCCGCTCAATCTCAAGCTGGCGCACCTTACGGTTCAGTTCGTCAATCGGTTCGGGGACAGAGTTCATCTCAAGCCTGAGCCGGCTGGCCGCCTCGTCAATGAGGTCGATAGCCTTATCCGGAAGGAACCTGTTGGTAATGTAGCGGTTAGAGAGCTCCACTGCTGCGATTATCGCATCATCTTCTATCCTCACCTTGTGGTGGTTTTCATATTTCTCTTTCAATCCGCGAAGGATTGAGATTGACTCTGCCGGCGTAGGCTGATCCACCATCACCATCTGGAAACGGCGCTCGAGAGCCTTGTCTGTCTCAAAGTATTTCTGATATTCATCAAGTGTTGTGGAACCGATGGCCCGCAACTCTCCCCTTGCAAGTGCCGGCTTGAGGATATTGGCGGCATCCATCGCGCCCCCGCTGCGGCCCGCCCCGACAAGGGTGTGGATTTCATCTATAAACAAAATGATTTGTCCGTCACTCTCGATAACCTCTTTCACTACGCCTTTCAGTCTCTCTTCAAATTCTCCCTGATATTTTGCACCGGCAATCAACGCTCCCATATCGAGAGAGTACAATTGCTTGTCTTTCAAATTCTCCGGAACGTCGGCATTGATTATGCGCTGGGCAATTCCTTCTGAGATTGCAGTCTTTCCCACACCCGGTTCTCCTACCAGGATCGGATTGTTCTTGGTCCTTCTGCTGAGAATCTGCAACACCCTGCGAATCTCTTCGTCTCGCCCAATCACCGGATCGAGCTTTCCTGCTTTCGCCCTGTCATTCAGGTTGATTGCAAATTTGTTTAAAAATTCTGTATTCATAATGTTAATCTCCTGCGCAGCCTGAATCCAAAAATATGCCCTTTCGATTTTACTGACAATTTGTCATATTTAAGAATAAAATCAAGGTCGAAGTATCATTATTCTCATATTTTTATTAATTTAGCAAGTCCGTTCCAAAATGACAAATTAATATTTAACCAAAACATTATGTATAGAAAACTACTTCTCGTTGCAGCAGCTGCCATTTCAACAGTTGCTTTCGCACAACCGAATGACCCGCACGGTCCCCAAGGTCCGAAACCGGAACAGCCTCAATTACAGTTCACTACCGTTAAGGAAATGCCTATCACTTCCGTAAAGAATCAGGCAAGCACGGGAACTTGCTGGTGCTTCTCTACAATCTCTTTCCTCGAGTCTGAAATCCTCCGTATGGGTTATAAGGGAGATTTGGATTTGAGCGAAATGTACGTTGTAAGCAAGGCTTATCAAGACAAAGCCGAAAAGTACATCCGTGTTGACGGCAACCTCAATTTTGAACAGGGAAGCTCTTCAGGAGACGTTCTCACGGTAATCAAACAATATGGTATCGTTCCTGACGCAGTGATGCCCGGTCTGAACTATGGCGAGAAACGCCATATGCACAGCGAGCTCTGCGCCGGCCTTAAGGGATACTTGAGCGGAATCGTAAAGAACCCCAACCGTCGTCTCTCAACCGCTTGGAAAAATGGATTCAAGGGAATCGTTGACGCATATCTCGGCGAATGCCCCACTGAGTTCAATTACAATGGAAAGAAATATACTCCCGAAAGCTATCGTGAAGAGTTGAAGCTCAACATCGACGACTATGTAGCCCTCACTTCTTTCACTCATCATCCTTTCTACACACAGTTTGCCCTCGAAGTTTGCGACAACTGGCGCTGGGAGCCTTATTACAATGTTCCTATCGATGAGCTCGTGCAGATTATGTACAACGCCCTCGAGAATGGCTACACAATCGCATGGGCTTCAGATGTAAGTGAAAAAGGCTTCACCCGTGACGGCGTTGGAAACAACCCCGACCAGGAAGCAGTTGAAGCTGCCGGCAGCGACCAGGCCCGTTGGGTGGGCGCAGATCCTCAGCAAAAGGCGCAGCAGGCATTGAACGTTCCCGAAGTTGTGGTAACTCAGGCATCTCGTCAGGAAGGGTTTGACAACAAGACCACTACAGACGACCACGGAATGCACATCTTTGGTCTCGCAAAGGATCAGTTCGGCAAGAATTACTTTATGGTGAAGAACTCTTGGGGTGAGAGCGGAAAATACAAAGGCGTATGGTACGTTACAGAATCTTTCGTTCGTGCAAAGACTCTCGACATTCTCGTTCACAAGAACGCTATTCCCAAGGAAATCCGCAAGAAACTCGGCATCAATTAGTTAAAAAATTGACACGAAGATGAAAAAGGTTATGATTTTGGCTGCTTTGCTCACAAGCAGCCTGGCAATAGCCCAAACGCAGACCATCTACAAGATGACTCCCGTGAAGGATATTCCCGTCACATCCGTAAAGAATCAGGCAAGCACAGGCACCTGCTGGTGCTTTGCCACCACTTCTTTCATCGAGGCAGAACTTATCAGGACAGGCAAGGGCGAATTTGACCTCTCAGAGATGTTCACTGTCAGGAACAACTACAACAAACGCCTGGCAGACAACTATCTGCGTCGCGGAAAAGGCAATATCGGCCCGGGTTCAATCGCCCATATGTGCATCAATATGATGAAAGAATACGGCTTTATGCCCGAATCTGCTTACTCCGGAATCGCTTACAACAGCCCCACACACAACCATGGTGAGATGAGCCGTTACATCAAAGCCATAGCTGATGCTTCCGTAGATATGAAGAAACTCTCTCCCGAGTATTACAAGATTATGAACAATCTGCTCGATACTTACCTCGGAGTTGTCCCAGAAGAGTTCGTTTATAACGGCAAGAAATACACCGCAAAGAGTTTCTCCGATGCTCAAGGTTTGAACTATGACGATTACATCGAGATTACAAGTTTCTCGCATCATCCTTTCTATCAGCAGGTTCC
>JABUTQ010000297.1 GCA_021443605.1 Bacteroidales bacterium
GCTTGCCGGGGCGGATGCCGTTACGATGCCAAAGCGTGAAGATGAGGAGGAATTGGCAGAGACAATGATTCTGTCGCCCGCTATCTCTGCCCACGACACGTTGCACGATACAATCGGTTCAAATGTTCCGTCGTTTTCCGGCGAGCCAATTGTATGGTTGTGGAGTTCATCTCCTGTGGCGGTAAAGGTGTCCCAAGACTCTGTCTGGCTGTACTTTACGCCGGAAGCTGATATGTCTCCCGTTGCCCCTTCTGCTGGATAATCGGTGGGATTGACCTCAAGCTCTATCTCATAGCTATTTATGCTGTTTTCGTGATGTGTTTTCTTGTTCGGTTTCTGCCAGATGTCGCAAGAGAGTGTCTCCAACCAAACGCCATTGAAATATATCGGTTCATCATATTCTGAACTCCCCACTATTCTCCAATTAGTTTCGGTGGTTCCGAGATTATCCGCCGTGACTTCGCTTCCATAATATGTCCCGACCTCTATTGTGTCTGTCGCTATTCCGTTGACATATTTCTTCTGAGTGACATGGAAAGTTGCACTGCTGCTCCCGCCGGAAGCGGGAATGTCATCTGCTTCGGCTGTATATTCAAGTGGCCCCCAAGTGATTACGTCTTCGAATACCTCTATTTCCGCACTGGCGTTAATAGTGGCATCTATGGTGGAAGTGGCTATGAGATATGCTGTCCCGATTGATTTTGCTCGTATGGTGCACGAATTGCCGTCTTGACTGATAATTGAGATAATGGAAGGATTGCTTACGCTCCAGGTAACCTCTTTCTGCCACGGTTCAAGTTCAGAGGGGAGCACCTCTGCCGTGAAAGTTGCTGTACTACCTAAGTATAATCTTGAATATGAGGGTGTTACAATAATATCTACTACGGAATACTGCCAATCCTTGTCTTCCACCCGTTCGTCACCCTCCTCAAACCCTTCTCCGTTCAGCGCGATTTCAAGGATATATTCCGTGCCGCGAATCAGGTCAAAGGTACGAACTCCGTCAGAGATGTCGCCAACCCACCATCTGTAAGTCGGAGTGGCCGATTTTTCGCCGTTTGTGATTGTTGCCTGCAATTCCAGATAGGAGCTCATCCCATTCCCGACATTGCCGGAGCCGCTTTGTCCCTGCCTGTTTTCAAGTGCATAAAAAGATACTGCATTGCCAATATTTATCGCTGCAACTTCCGTAATGTCAGCATAATCAGATTCATCAAACACATCCGATTCGGATTGCACACAGGATTGGTCGCGGAAAGGATAGACATAGCGAGCTGCATTTTTTAGTTTTACCGAGTTTATCGTGGCTGTATATCCCTCTTCAAGGTTTTTAGAGAGGGTGAGCCTTACTTTTCCCGCCAGATTGCTGAGTGATACCACGCATTGATATTCTTCATCCGCAATGTAACATTCAGATTTTCCGCTCATTGGAAGATATCCATCAATCGCCAAATCTTCGTAGTTTGAAAGGGTATATCTCCAAGACTCCATAGAAGATTTGTCAAATGTTGAGCATCCTTCTGATATAGAAGAAGTTATATCCCCTATATTAGCTATGACATACACAGAATAACTTTTTCCTCCCTCAACTTTACAAAGATTTTGCAGTGCCCCGGCATCTTCCGTTCCAGCATATCGGGATATAATATGCTCTCCCTCTCCGTCAAATACGAACACACAAGCATCGTGGATGGCAAGGTCGTCCGCAATGCCGTTGCTAAGGCTTTTTGTGCCGCCATCAGCACCGTTGGAAAGAAATACGGATAGCGTTTTGATATTGTCGCTTGCGCTTCCTCCCGCCACTCCGTTTTCAAATGTGCATGCTGCAAATGCCTGGATGACAGACAGTAAAATTATTAGATTTTTAATTCTTGTTCCCATTATAACACAATAGAATAGTTATGAATTGCAATTTCCTGATTGAAACTTATGTCGGTTCCGGTGATTTCATTGATTTCTATCACCACATTTACCTCCTCTGCCTGTTCAAGGTCGATTTGCTGAAGCGTTAGATATCGACCAAGATCGAAGTGGGAATTTCTCTGAAATCCGTCATAAATAAAATTGAGCTCAATGTCTATTCCCCCAGTAAACGGCTGATACGGAATGATTCCGCGGAAATATTTCTCAAAAGCAGACTGTTCCTCATCTGGAAGATGGGTGAGAGGGTATCGGAACACCCCTTGCTCCGGAATCCCCGAGTAGGAGTATCCCGATGTCTTTGTACTTATGGATACGCTGATGTTCTCTACTGCATATTTATACGAGACTATCGTAACGTTTACCGGACAACCCCGTCGGGCTACAATGGGAGTCACAGTTGCCGTATCTCGTTTTGTGTCAAACGTTTCCTGCCATGCCCAAAGGAGCTCAGCTTCCCTGGCGAATTTCAATTTCCTGTTTGTGTCGTCTGCAATGGTGCTCTCCATATTGCCCCACAGACAAGCTGTTGTGCTTCCTTTTCTTACAGGAACATACAGGTCGTCGGGAAACGGCACTTCGTATCGGTGGTAAAACTCATATTTTCCGTCTTCCCCCCAGAACCACAAATCGGCCCTTTTGACCTCCGGTGTCAGGGCGGAGAAATTCACATATACCATACATGGACAGTCTGTTCGGTTTTCCAGGATTATCTCGCTTGGAGCGCAAGCCGAAATTATTTTCAGTAATGCGCAAATAATGATTAACTTTTTCATAATCAGAGTGTTATTTCGCTGATGCATTCTCCCCAGCCGGCAATTTCACAACTTATGGAGATATGGGTGAAAGAAAGAGGCGTGTCGGGAGAATTTCCCCCTTTGCCCGTGATAGTGATATCCAGATTATAAACAGTGTTTGCACTTATCCCCTTTGGCTCATACATCCCTTCGCCGTATGCGTTAAAGTTTACAGGAACAGGCCAGTAGTATCGTGTTCCGGCTATAGTCCCTTCTATCGTGACATATATCGCTTTGTTTCCCGCGGTATCAATTCCGTCACATTTTTCAAATACCTGAAAAGACGCGATATTCTTGAGTTCAGTGCCGTCTTCAATGTTCCCGAGCTGTGTGACAATGAGCCGGTCCACCCTCTTTGTTAAGTCGGATTCCCCTAACCACGAGACACTTGCAGGTGCATTGAGTACATAAACCGAGGCATCTTCAATCATCTCTGCGGGGGAATTATCAAATCTTGTCGAGATGCTCCTGACATTGATTTCAGCATAGTATCTTTGTACGTCGAATACAAGGTTTGCGGCTCCGTTTATTTCAATATCCGCACTTCCCCACCAGAGTTTATCGAGTCCTTCATCTCCTGCATTGATTTTTTGATATGACAGTTCTTTGAGGGTATCGCTCTCCAATGAGGCTTCGGGCATATTTACCAAAACGACAAAAGTACGGGCTCCTGTACCTACGGCTATCGGAGTTTTTTCCATCTCGGAGATGCTCCTAAACCGACGGTGTATGTCCAAGAGCTCGGTCTCAGAATCAAATACATAGATATCAATGGAAGCAATGTCATTGAAATAACTTTCTGACTTTGTGACAGCTGGCTCTTTGGGGACAATATTTGCCCTGATTGGATTGAGCCCCATGGATATTATTTCCCTTGCCGCCTGGTCGTAGTTGTCTGGAATGCAGCTTGCGCATCGCGGTTTTTCGCATTCGGCAACAACCAGCAGAGTTAAAATCATATAAAGGAGAGAGAGTTTCCTATTCATATAAACTTTGTTCTATGTTGTATTTTTTAGCGATATATGATACCTCCGGATCCAGATTCATTCTGAAAAAGAGAGAGTTGTCCATCATTACTGCGGATGTCAGAAAACGCACTGCCTCCGGCTCTTCATCCTTTCGGGCGTGGCAAATGGCTAAAAGGTATTGCTGCTTTGCCGTTACAGGAAGTTCGCTTAGAATCGCAATAGCAGTATTCTCGTAGTTGCTGTTGAGGTAGGAGAGGGCTGCATTCATATCCCGATAGGGACCGAGCAGTCTTACTGCATTCTTGTAATCAAAATCCATCAGCGCAGCAACTCCTTCCATATAGGTCGCATCCGGCACGGTACTGTGAATCGTATCTTGAATCATCCCTTTTCTTGACAGCCAGAAATCGAACTCCACCTTCCGAAGCAAAGGGTAAATCGTTTCGGAGAGATAATCGTAGTTGCGAGACTTTCTCAACTCCAATTCGCGGCTGTCCAAATCGCACGTCTGAAAGAGTGATAGAATCATATCCTTCTCATTATCATTAAGATATGTGTCGTCTTTCACGAGCTGCTTCATCAAATCCCAGTTCTCTCCCTGTGATTTGGCAATGAATGACAAGTCGTTTTTATTGTAAGAGAACTTTCCGGCACTGTCCATAGTTGCGAAATATTCCACAGTCAAGCCCTTGGTATAATTCTCGAAATACTTCTTGATGCTTTGCGCCCTCTCTCTTGCAAGTTTGTCGTTCAACTTGACGCTCCCTTCCGGTGAACACCCCGCTTTAATCGTAATGCTGTCAACTTCGTAGAGATTGCTCGACAGAATCTCTTGAATCATCTCCTTTACCATCCCTATTTGCCTTTGATTATCTGCAAGTTCCTCTGAGATTTCACTTTTTCCGACCTTAAAACGGATGTCGGCCGTAATCTTTTGGGCAAGGTTGCGGTGGATCACTTCCATCATATAACGGGTGGAGGTGTCGGCAAAGAAGTTTAAAGTTGAGATATAATACACCAGCGGCTCCCCTTGGGGCATATCGTATATCTTCCGGTTCCCCTCCCAAATCTCTCCCCGAAGGTTGAGGTAAGCCTTGCTCATCCCTTTTCTTGTCCGGATGGTGTGGGTATATTTGTATGTCTTGCTGCCGTCTGTCTCGTTTATCACCGAATCGAGCTTAATCGGCTCTGTCTTGTATGGGGCGACATATCGTCTGTACATTTCGTCTATGCGACTTTTACGATATTCATTCCTCTTAATCCGCAAATGCCTCGTAAAATGGTCAAGTACCTCCTTGAAAGGCATCCCGTAATATGTGTGGAAATCGGCGGGGTTGTAGAAAGTGGTGTCTTGCCTGAACTCCCACAGTTGCGGTATATTTCTCTTGATAAATGTTTCAAGTGCATTCTTGTAAGTGAAATAAACCTCAAAATCGGCATCGTCTGGGATGATTGAGTTGATGAAATCTGAGTACAACTGGTAGCCCCTCAATTTTTTAGCAAGGTATCGTTCTCCGGTAAGGAGTATTCCCTCCAATTGTGTAATGCTATCATTGATAGTCAGTTTCGGGTAGAATCTTACCTGCCACCCTGGGTCTTGCATCGATGGCGGAACGGTGATGTTGAATGAAATGTCAACCTTGCCGTTCCTTTCCGTGACGTTGCGGAATCGTGCGCTCACAACCGCCGCTTCCAGCTCCTCATACGCAACCATCTCTCCGTCAATGTCTTTCATTGCCCTCATAATTAAAAATTC
>JABUTQ010000433.1 GCA_021443605.1 Bacteroidales bacterium
AAAAAAATGAACTGTTTTTGGTTTAAAAAAGAGGATGATCATACTCCAAGGTTTCCGGAGGATCGCGGGCATAACAATGACAAAGTGCTCAAACAGTTTCTAACAAATCTGGAAGACACGTCTGTATCAGATGAAGAATTGATAACTCAATTCGATGCATTCCCATTCAATGTCAATGAAATAGGCAAGATATTGATGTTTTATCCTCCGGACGGCATTCGAGGGATGAAGGTCGCTGAGCATATTATTAAAAGCAAGATCAACACTTCAAACATTAAGGAATATTATGCTGCGTTTGTAAGTTATTGGCACAGTGAACACGATGGGGTTGTAATCAAGTACGAACAGAGGCGTCATTGGGGAAATGACCAGGTTATTTATGAAATGCTGTCAGACCTAAAAAATCCCCATTGATGATGGTGCTTTTCAATATCCTGTTCATATTTTTATACATAATTGTATTATACATTTAAGTATTATTTGTATATTTGCAGTAGAATACTAATATTTCTAAATATGACAGGATCGCCTTTTCAATATGGAAAACTCGCCACCAAAGACAATTTCATCGATAGGGTGGCAGAACGGACATCGCTCAAGCAGATGCTTTATTCCGGAATTAACGTATCATTGATTTCTCCAAGAAGGTGGGGGAAGTCCTCACTCGTAAAGATGGCAATGGATGAACTTATGAAGGAGAAGAAGGATGTCAGGGTGTGCTATCTTGACGCATTCAGCATCGATAGCGTGGAAGACTTCTATTCAAAGTTTGCATCTGCCGTAATCTCATGCGCGAACAACAAGATTGAGAAGGCATGGAGTGATGTCAAGAAGTATCTTAGCGGCATCATCCCCGGTATTACCGTATCGGATGGTCTGAATGATATCCTGACTATAAATTTCAGACATGACCCACTGAAGGATAACCCCGCCAAGATCTTGAATCTTCCGGAAGAGATTGCAAGGGATAAGAGAATACGAATCATCGTATGCATAGATGAGTTCCAGCAGTTGGCAGAAATGGATGGATACACAGAACTTGAAGGAAAGATGCGTTCAGCATGGCAGCACCATAGTAATGTGTCATACTGTTTCTATGGAAGCAAGAAACATCTGATGTTGGAAATTTTCAACGACTCCCAGAAACCTTTCTATCGGTTTTCTGAAACGATGTTCCTTGGCAAGATTGCCCGGGAGGATTGGATGCCATTCATAGAAGACGGCTTTCGCAAGACCGGCAAATCAATCAGTGAGGAATTTTCGAAGAAAATATGCGTACTTACGGAGTGCCACTCGTGGTATCTTCAGCAGTTGAGTTATTTTGTTTGGTCCGATACCGAAAAAATGGTTACTGAAGAGATTATGACACGAGCCTTGAGACGTGTCATTGACACAAACTCACCAATGTTTATGAGTGATGTGGAGAAGCTGACTGCAAGTCAGAGGGATATGCTCAAGGCGATTATTGCCGGGGAATCCCGGCTCTCGTCGGCAAGTACAAGGGAGAGGTTCCGTCTTGGAAATCTCACCACCATCACCCGAAACAAGAAGGTGCTTGAAACAAAGGCCTTCATAGACTCAAATGACGGCCTTTTCGAAGTTTCTGACCCTATCTTCCGGGAGTGGTTCAAAGAGAGATATATGGATTGACAAAACAATGAGCGCACACGTCAATGACATAGAGC
Source organism: Bacteroidales bacterium (assembly GCA_021443605.1). Classification (GTDB taxonomy): domain Bacteria; phylum Bacteroidota; class Bacteroidia; order Bacteroidales; family UBA932; genus Equibacterium. The sequence goes on from JABUTQ010000433.1 coordinate 1,686, forward strand.
AGACTTTGCTGATGCTTGCTGACGAGGACAAGCGCCTGATTCTGATGGGGTTCTTCAAGACCGGCAAGGGAGAATACGGAGAAGGCGACCAGTTCCTCGGCATAACCAATCCTCAAATACGTCAGGTGGTGAAACTCGCCTGGAAAAACACATCCGTCGAGGAAGCCGCAATGCTTGTGCACAGCCCGTGGCACGAGATACGCCAATGCGGCCTGCTCATCCTCGTGGAGCATTTCCAAAGAGCTCACAAAAAGCAAGATGATGCCGCTATGGCTCTGATATTCAATACTTATACTTCTTTGCATCCTTTCATCAACAATTGGGATTTGGTCGATTTATCCGTCTATAAGATTATCGGTGAATATGAAATGATACATCCCGAAGTGACGCTGATGGACGAATGGATAATGCCAGGCCACACCCTTTGGCAGCAGAGAATGGCAATGGTCGCCACCTGGAAACATATCCGTTATAATCGATATGACAAGGTCATAGAACGGGCTTCCCTCCTGCTCTACAGCCCTCACGACCTGCTCCACAAGGCCTCCGGATGGATGCTCCGCGAACTTTACAAGCACAGCGAGGCGGGAAAGTCGCTGCTTGATAAATTCCTCGAAGAACATATCATGCAGATGCCAAGCACGATGCTCAGTTACGCCATCGAGCGAATGCCCGAGAACGATAAAGCATATTGGCGCAGCAGACGAAAAAGAGTTTAACACGAGTTCGGGATACATTGCTTTGCTCTTATTTTGAACTAAAATCTCGTTTTGGTGCGGTTTATAGTATGCAATAATCTCCTTTTGGTGCGGTTAGTTATTTGCAAAAATCCCTTTTTGGTGCAAAAATTTCCATAAACGCTTGTGTAACACACATATTTTACATATGTTTGCAACATAAACATTCTGTCTTATGATGCGCAGAAAGATATATGATTCTCTTTTAAAGTGGAAAAATGAGGAGCAGGGCCGGGTTGCACTCCTTATTGAAGGTGCCCGCCGCGTCGGCAAGAGCTATATCGTGGAGGAGTTTGCAAAGAAAGAATACCGTTCATATATTCTCGTTGACTTCTCCCATCTGGGCAATGCAATGAAGCAGGTCTTTGACGAGTATCTGAATGAGACCGAGACATTCCTTATGTTCCTCCAGAATGTCGCGGGGATTCAATTGTACAACAGGGAATCCCTTATCATCTTTGACGAAGTCCAGAAATTTCCGAATGCACGCCAGGCCATCAAGCATCTTGTTGCAGATGGCAGATTCGACTATATCGAGACCGGATCCCTTGTCAGCATAAACGAAAACACCGAGAATATACTGCTTCCGTCCGAAGAGCGTCCGATACAGATGCTGCCCATGGATTTTGAAGAGTTTCTCTGGGCTCTCGGGGATGATATGACTATGCCGTTTGTAAAGAGCTGCTTTGACAAACAGATGCCGCTCGGGCCGATGCACCGTAAGGTGATGACTTTGTTCAGACAGTATCTCATCGTCGGCGGTATGCCGCAGGCCGTTCTTGCATACATTGAGACAAAGAACTTCCAAAGGGTTGACGTTGTCAAACGAGATATCCTGTCGCTATATCGAAAGAGTATCGACAAACACGTCAAGAGAAACAAAGAGAAGGTTAAAGCTGTCTGGGATCAGATTCCGGGAGAACTTCAGAAACACGAGAAAAAGTTCAGTCTTGCAGACATCAAGGAAGGGGCAAGGTATAGAAATTACGAAACATCATTCATGTGGCTCAAAGATGCCCGTTTTGTAAACGTTTGCAATGGGGCGACAGAACCGCAGGTTGGTCTTAAACTCAAGAGGGATGACCGGACATTCAAATGTTATATGGGTGATACCGGACTACTGATAGCCCATGCCTTTGACGAAAAGGCTATCCAGGGTGAAGAGTTGTACCAGAAACTCCTGCTCGGAAAACTGGAGATAAATGAGGGTATGCTGGTTGAAAATATAGTGGCTCAGATGTTCGTGGCCAGCGGACACACCTTGTATTTCTACAGCGCCAACTCTGATATTAAGGAAGAAAGGATGGAGATTGATTTCCTGATTGAGAAACCGACTCTGACCAATGCGCACAACATCTGTCCAGTAGAAGTCAAGTCCGGCAAAAATTATACTTTGTCATCGCTCAAGAAGTTCGTTTCCAGGTTCGAAGAACAGTTGCACACCCCCTATGTCATCCATACCAAGGATCTTAAGAAAGTGGATGGAGTCGTATATCTGCCGATTTACATGACGCCATTACTATAATACAGATATTAGCAGAAGAAACTTGAAACAACGGACGGACGGATGGAGTAATGAAAAATGCACACGACCTGGAGCGCATCAGATAGCAATTTGCCAAAATATATAAAAAATGATGACCTCAAAAATAAAACGCATCTTTAAAGCCATTCTGATTATATCCCTTTGCCTGGTGCTTGGATTTGCCATCGGCTATGGATTTGGCAAACTTTTCGACGGAGGTACTGTGGAGCAAGTGCAAACTGACCAAAGCGGAAAATGGAAAGATATTATTTTCTTGGTGATGAGTTCTTTGCTCGGAGCATTTGTCGGCGGATTTTTGCAGTTGATCGTTCACGAGACAGGGCATCTTGTATGCGGCCTCATCTCAGGATACAAATTCGTATCCTTCAGGGTTTTGAGCTATACTCTTCTAAAAGAAGACAACAAGTTCAAAATCAAGAACTTTGCAATCAGCGGTACAGGTGGACAATGTCTCCTATCCCCTCCCGACATACCCACGGAAAAGGTTCCGGTCACCCTATATAATCTGGGCGGACTGCTTTTCAATCTGTTCTTGTCCGCAATTTGCATTTCCATAGCTCAGTGGGGAACCAACAATTCTTATATCAGCCTTTCGCTCTACATAACGGCTTGTGTAGGAGTGTTTATCCTCCTGACAAACGGCATTCCGGTTACAGTTGACGGCTTTCCCAACGATGGGTATAATACGCTGCACCTGAAAGGAAATTTGAAGACAAAAACCGCATTGATGAACATTCTGCGTGCTAATGCGCTTGTTCAAGGTGGAACTCTTCCGGGAGACCTTCCCGACGAGTATTTCACTCAGATAAACGATTCGGATTTATCCGATAGCTTAGAGGCTAACCTTGCATTGCTTTACATAAGTGTACTTCTTCAAAAGGGGGAATTGTCAAAAGCCGAGAATCTATGCAGAAGGATACTTGCAGAATCAAAAGTCGAACTGCTTCAGATGGAAGCAAAGACAGAACTCGCCTGCCTACTGCTCAATCAAGATAAAACAGATGAAGCGATGGGGCTGCTTGACAAAAAAGAGATACAGATGATAGAAGTCTCTGCCAAGACTCAGTCTTCAAAGCAGAGATTCCTCTTTATGCGTGCACTTAAAGCGGAGAACGACAGACAAAAGGCTGTAGAGATATTTGAGAAGGTCCAATCGACAAAAGACAGATACCTTATGCAAGGCGAAGTTGCCTTGGATTTGGAGCTGATGTGGAAGACATTAAAGAAATCAGAAAATTTTGCAGAGAAATAAGCAATGAACACCGCACGCATCAGTTACGCCATAGAGCGAATGCCCGAGAACGATAAAGCCTATTGGCGCAGCAGCCGAAAAAGAGTTTAGAACGTCCAGCCGACGCCGAGCGTAAGTTGTTCGGAGAGGTCAATCCTGTCTCTGAACTCGGCATTCTCCTTAATCCTCTTGTCGGTGATTACGATACTGCGGTAGGCCGAATTGACATATCTTGAATACA
>JABUTQ010000132.1 GCA_021443605.1 Bacteroidales bacterium
AAGGCAAACCTCAAAAAGGGGGATTACGTTTTCATCCAGTTTGGGCATAACGATGCAAAGGAGAGCGATCCCTCCCGTTATGCAGCTCCATTCGGAGCCTACAAGGAAAATCTCACGATGTTCGTCAAGACAATCCGTGAAGCTGGTGCCACACCGGTGCTCCTTACCCCCGTTACAAGAAGATGGTTCAAGGAAGACGGACTCGACCTCAACTGCCACGGAGATTACCCTACAGCAATGAAGCAGGTGGCAGAAGAGACCGGAACTGTCTTGATTGATATGACGACCAAGAGTCAGAAGTGGCTCGCTCCGCTTGGGGATGAAAACTCACGTCCTTATTATATGATAATGTATAAGGATGACAACACCCACACCACCGCTCGCGGAGCACGCAAACTGGCCGCCCTCACCTGCGAAGCGCTCAAGGAATCTCCATTGAAAGAAATCGCAGCGCACATCAAGACCCCTGCGGAAATTATCGTGGCGCAAGATGGCACTGGCGACTATATAACTATCCAAGAGGCGATTAACGCTTGTCCCGATTACGATCACGGACATATCACCACCATATTCATCAAAAACGGAGTGTATAAGGAGATGGTGACAATCCCGCACAACAAGTTCCGTCTCCACATTCAGGGAGAGAGTGCAGACAGCACAATCATCACCTACGGCAAATATGCCAAACAACTTTGGCCCGACACAGACCGCACGGTCGGCACATCGGGGAGCGCATCTGTCTATGTTCACGCAAGTTACATTACTTTTGAAGATCTCACAATTGAAAACAGTGCCGGAGAAGGAAGCAATATCGTACAGGCGGTTGCACTCTTTACGGACGGAGACTTCCTCTTTTTCAAGAACTGTCGGATGATTGGCAATCAAGACACCATCTATACATACGGCAGGTATGGGAAGGATGGCGGCATCAAGCGCAACTATTTCCTCAACTGCTACATCGAAGGGACTACAGATTTTATATTCGGCCCGAGCATCGCATATTTTGAAAAGTGCACAATCCACTCAAAGAAAAACAGTTACGTAACAGCCGCTTCTACTTTTGAAGGACAGAAGTACGGATATGTGTTCGTGGAGTGCCGACTCACGGCCGACGAGGGAATAGACAAATGCTACCTCGGAAGGCCTTGGGGAGCATACGCAAAGACTGTCTTCATCAAGTGCGAACTTGGAAAGCATATCCTCCCCGAAGGATGGCACAATTGGGAAAAAGAGGGAAAGCCGAACACCGAAAAGAACTCATATTACGCAGAGTATCAGAACTATGGCCCCGGGGCATACGGCAAAGACAAACGTGTGAAGTGGTCTTATCAACTTTCTGCCAAGCAAGCTGCGGAATACACCTTCGAAAAGGTGATGTATCAGGCAAATGACGGAATAGTATGGAACCCGTACGATAATAAGTAAGATACTGATGGAAAGGAGAATAACACAGATAATCATCGTGCTGCTCGTCATTGGGACGGCAGTCTTGTGGTCGTGCTCGCATGCTGAGCAATATTCCGTCAAGATGGTGAAATCTGAAATGATGAGGAACAGTGACGGAGCCCACCTCGACGGTATGGACGGCAAACTGAAATGGAACTACACCACTGGTCTGGAACTCAAGGCGTTCCTTGATGTATATCAAACTTACGGTGGCGAAGATATCTTCAACTATGCCGAGGATTGGTACGACAAGATTATCGACAACGAGGGAGTCATCTACAGTTACAAACTGGAAAAATACAACACGGACCATATCTGCCCCGGCAGGACATTGTTCTACCTTTACGACCAGACCGGAAAAGAGAAATACCTGAAGGCAATAAACACTCTGCGTCTGCAGCTCGAAACACATCCCCGCACAAGCGAAGGGGGATTCTGGCATAAGGAGACTTACCCCTGGCAGATGTGGCTGGACGGCCTTTATATGGCCCAGCCGTTTTATGCGGAATACAATGCAAGACTCGGCAAGCCGGAAGAGCAGGATTCTGTATGGGCGGACATCGTAAACCATTTCGTAGTGGTGGCAAGGCACACTTTCGATAACAATACCAACCTCTACCGCCACGCTTGGGACGAATCGAAAGAGATGTTCTGGTGCGACAGTGCCACAGGGCAGAGCGCCCACGCTTGGGGAAGGGCATTAGGCTGGTACACAATGGCTTTAGTTGAAGTGTTGGATTGGATTCCCGAAGAGTTTGAAGGGCGTCAGAAACTCGTGGATATATTCAAGGGTATCTGCAACACACTACCGAAATATGCCGACAGCGAAACAGGAATGTGGTATCAGGTGCTTGACTGCCCCGGGCGAGAAGGGAATTACGTCGAGGCGACCTGCTCAGCAATGTTTGTCTATTCTTATATGAAAGGACTGCGCAAAGGGCTGTTGGACAACGAGATGAAACAATATGTCGATGGTCTGTATCCAAAACTTGTCAAGACTTTCATTAAAGAGAATGGAGACGGAACCATCACTCTCACAGACTGTTGTGCAGTGGCCGGCCTCGGCGGGAAAGAAAACCGCAGCGGCGACTATCAATATTATATCAATGAAAAGATAATTGAGAACGACCCCAAGGGCATCGGCCCTTTCATCTGGGCTTCTCTTGAAAATGAAAGAAAATGAAAAGGGCGTTTAAATTTATAAATTGTATGGCGGCGTCGGCCATTGTGTTGATGAATGCCTGTGCTTGTGACAAACAGGACAAGCCGGACACTCCCGATGTGCCCGAAACATTGGATACCCCTTCGGGAGTCACTGCGGGCACGGCAGAGTCCAATTCGCTCAGTTTCAGCTGGAATGCCGTATCCGGAGCAGAATCCTACACCTACAAACTGCTGGAAGGTTTGACGCTTGTCAAAAACGGCTCCACAAATTCGACTAACATCAAGATAGATGGTCTCACACCACAAACCACCTATAAGTTTGCCGTTAGAAGCGTAAAAGGGACAATTTCGTCAGAATATTCCTCTTATATAGAGAAAGCCACTTTGAAAGACGGGAAGCCGGATCCTGAAGATCCCGACCCTGAAAAGATAGATAATCTATACGAAGCGATGAAAATGCCTTCATATCAAGAAGATAATATAGTGAGGGCATTCCCGGGAGCAGATGGAGGCGGAATGCTCACCACCGGTGGAAGGGGCGGCAAGATACTTCACGTCACCCGTTTGGCAGATGACAAGAACGAAGGTTCTCTCCGCTGGGCAATAGAGCAGAAAGGGGCTCGTATCGTAGTGTTTGACGTTGCCGGCACAATCAATCTCACCAGCAGGCTGGAGATAAAGAACGGAGACATCACCATTGCCGGGCAGACCGCTCCTGGCGATGGAATATGTCTCAAAGGGCATAACGTAAGGATAAACACAAGCAATGTGATAATCCGCTTCATGCGTTTCCGTATGGGAGATACCAATGAGGTTGAAGACGATGCCCTCAACTGCTATACAAAAGAGGGGTTCACAAACGTAATCATAGACCATTGCTCAATGTCTTGGAGCACAGACGAATGTGGCTCATTCTACGGAATCGAGGGATTCACTCTCCAGTGGTGCATCCTCTCTGAAAGCCTCCGCATTTCGGTTCACGGCAAGGGCCAGCACGGCTATGGCGGAATTTGGGGAGGGAAAAACGCCAGCTTCCACCACAATCTCCTTGCCCACCACGACAGCCGAAATCCCCGTTTCGACCACGACTATGTTTCTACCATAAAAGGGGATATCCACTACTACAACAACGTGATTTACAACTGGGGGAACAACTCTGCATACGGTGGAGAATCGGCCAAGGGGGCTGAACCGAGAAGAATCAACATGGTAAACAACTATTACAAGCCGGGCGAAGCCACTTCTTCAAATTCCCGCACCAGAATAGCAAACCCCACGACCAAGTGCAGCAACTGCAACGGCACTGACCAATATGATATTGTGCCTGGAAAATTCTATATTTCAGGCAATTATATGAGTGGCTCGGAAGAGGTAACAAAAGACAACTGGAAAGGTGTCCAGCCTGACGACAAGAGTCTGATTGACGTAGTGAAATCAAGTTCATACCAGGGCGAGCAGCCTTCTTGGATGCAGACAGCAGAAAAGGCATACGCTTCGGTGACCGACCGCGCAGGAGCATCGCTCAAACGAGACAAGATTGACACCAGAATCGCAAAAGAGACAAAAGAAGGAAACTACACATACAAGGGGAGCAAGGGAAGCACAGGCGGACTGATTGATTCTCAGGAAGATGTAGGTGGATGGCCATCCTATTCGGCGACAGAGAAAGAAATATCCACAGCCACGAAAGACACTGACGGAGATGGTATTCCCGACTATTACGAAGCACTGTTCGGCCTCAATAAGAACGCAGCCGATGCAGATGCGAAGACAATAGACAAGAAGGGACGATACACAAACTTTGAGATGTATCTCCATTTCCTTGTGCGTGATGTAATGGCAATTGAAAATTAATCATATTCTAATAATCAATTTTTAACTAAAACAAACATTATGAGTAAAATCTTCAAGACACTCGCAGTAATCGCAGGGCTTGGATTCGGGGCAACCCTCTCCGCCCAGACGGTTACCGGTGTAGTCAAAGACTCTGGTGGAGAGCCGATTATCGGTGCTTCTGTCGTTGAACAGGGGACAATGAACGGTGTTGCCACAGGGATTGACGGAGACTACTCCATCAAAGTTGCCGATGCTGCAACGGCGGTCCTCGAAGTATCTATGATTGGATACAAGACCGTTACCGTTAACGTATCGGGCAAGGCAGTCATTGATGTCGTCCTCGAGGATGACCTTACAATGCTGGAGGAGACAGTTGTCGTCGGCTACGCCACTGTTAAGAGACGCGACCTTCTCGGTTCAGTTTCATCAATCAACAATGAAAAACTTACGGAACAGCCTGTTTCAAACGTAAGCCAGGCTCTCTCCGGAAAGATGGCCGGTGTATCGGTCACCACAACTGAAGGCGATCCGGACGCAGACGTCAAGATTCGCGTGCGTGGTGGCGGATCAATCACACAGGACAACTCTCCTCTCTACATCGTTGACGGTTTCCCCGTTGAATCCATCAGCGACATCTCATCTTCTGAAATCGCATCAATCGACGTATTGAAAGATGCGTTCTCTACCGCAATCTATGGTAGCCGCGGTGCAAACGGTGTTGTAATCGTCACCACCAAGGGAGCCGAAAAAGGACGCAAGATTTCTGTCAAGCTCAACGCTTTCGGCGGATTCAAGAAGATGGCCAATGCCAACGCAATCAAGGTAATGGATTCCGAGAACTACGTAAAGTTCCAGTATGAGCTCGCAAAGGTACGCGACAACGTCTCTACCAACTATGAGCCCTATTTCGGAACATTTGAGGATATCGACCTTTATAAAGGTCTGGCCACCAACGACTGGGTTGGAATGGTATTCGGCAATACCGG
>JABUTQ010000005.1 GCA_021443605.1 Bacteroidales bacterium
AACGGCTCTACGATAGGTTAAAACCTTTCGGTCGCAGTTGCTGTTGTCATTCCGAGCGAGAGCGAGGAATCTCCACGAATGGAACTTTTTTGTGAGATTCTCCGGGGTAAATCCCTCAGAATGACGAATATAAAGAAATATGTACGACGAATACGACCTTATATGCATTTTGGGCCCCACTGCGAGCGGAAAAACCCGCTATGCCGTGAATCTTGCCCGTGAAATCGGTGGGGAGATTCTCTCCGCCGATTCGCGTCAGGTGTATCGTGGAATGGATATTGGCACGGGGAAGGATCTTGCCGATTATGGTGATGTCCCATATCACCTGATAGATATTGTGGATGCCGGCACCAAGTATAATATCCATCTGTATCAGAGAGATTTTGAAAAGGCTTATAAAGATGTGGTGCAGAGGGGGAAACGTGCTATTCTCTGTGGCGGATCGGGGCTATATATCGAGGCCGTGACGCGGGCATATTCCCTGCCGGACGTGCCGCAGAATCCCGAGCTCCGTGCCGAACTGGAAAAAGAAGATACAGAGACACTTGTAAATCGGCTTGCCGGCTTGAAACATCTTCACAACAAGACGGACTACGACACTCGCCAGAGACTGATACGGGCTTTGGAAATTGCGATATATCAGAATGAACACCCAGTAAACTACACTTCATTTCTGCCAAAAAACACGAAGTATATCGGCATAGACGTTGACCGCGACCCCCGCAATGCCCGCATTGATGCAAGACTTGAGGCTCGTCTCAAAGAAGGGATGGTGGAAGAAGTGAAGCGCCTGTTGGAGAGCGGCATCCAGGCAGAAGACCTTATATATTACGGCCTTGAGTATAAGTTTGTAACGCTCTATCTTACAGGTGTTTTGTCTTATGACGAGATGAAGCTAAAACTGGGTACGGCCATCCATCAGTTCGCAAAACGGCAGATGACCTGGTTCCGTGGTATGGAACGCCGCGGCATCGAGATAGAGTGGGTCCACGTCTATAACAACAATCTCAAATAAGTTACCGAGGGGAGGTGGCTGATTCTTGCTGCACTCTCCGATTCATCCCCTCGGTTTTTTGAATATCGTTTGGTATTTCGCTCACTTAATCGTAACTTCGCCCCGATATGCCCAAAGCGAAAGGTAAAATAGAAATCCGCAATAAAAAGGCCTCTTTTGAATATGAGTTCATAGAGAGTTATACCGCCGGTATTGTGCTCAGTGGCACGGAGATAAAGTCTATCCGTGCCGGCAAGGCTTCGCTGGTGGACAGCTATTGCTACTTTGTTTCCGGAGAGCTTTATGTGAAGAATATGAACGTTTCGGAATACTGGTGGGGCACAGTCAACCGACACGACCCGAGGCGGGACCGCAAACTTCTCCTCACGAAGCGGGAGCTTCGCAAATTGGAGCGTGCTATCAAGGAAAAGGGGCTCACCATAGTTGCCACGCGATTGTTCATTGCCGAAAACGGCTATGCAAAACTGAACATAGCGCTTGCAAGAGGAAAGAAGGAGTACGACAAACGCCAGTCCATCAAAGAGAAGGATTTCAGAAGAGAGATGCAATAATCATTAACTAAAATTATAACAACAATGCAGACAATTGACACTTACGATTTTACTGGCAAAAAAGCTATTGTCAGAGTCGATTTCAACGTTCCACTTGATGAAAATTTCAAGATTACTGACGACACCAGAATCCGCGCCGCCATCCCTACCTTGAAGAAGGTTCTTGAAAAGGGAGGGTCCCTCATCATTATGTCACATCTTGGTCGCCCGAAGGGTGTCACTGACAAATATTCCCTCAAACACATCATCTATAGGGTTGAAGAGAAACTCGGAGTGAAAGTCCAGTTTGCAGACGACTGTATGAAGGCTGACGCTCAAGCTGCTGCCCTCAAGCCCGGTGAGGTTCTCCTCCTTGAAAACCTCCGTTTCTATGCAGAAGAGGAAGGCAAACCGAGAGGTCTCGCCGAGGATGCTTCAGACGAAGAGAAGAAGGCTGCAAAGGCTGTTGTGAAGGCAAGCCAGAAAGAGTTTACAAAGAAACTCGCTTCTTATGCAGATTGCTATATCAACGATGCATTCGGTACTGCACACCGCGCACACGCATCTACAGCCCTTATCGCAGACTATTTCCCCAACGACAAAATGTTCGGTTATGTGATGGAAGGTGAAATCAAGGCTATTGACCAGGTACTCAATACCCCGGCACGCCCTCTTACGGCCATCATCGGTGGAGCGAAGGTCTCTTCAAAGATTGGTATCATCGAAAACCTCATCGACCGCGTTGATAATCTTATCATTGGCGGCGGTATGGTCTATACTTTCGTAAAGGCCCTTGGTGGAAAGATTGGCAACTCTATCTGCGAAGACGACCAGATTGAAGTTGCAAAGAGCATTATGAAGAAAGCCGAAGAGAAGGGCATTGACCTTCATCTCGACCGCAAAGTGCTTATTGCCGATGCATTCAGCAACGATGCTAATACACAATATGTGAAGAACAGCGAGATTCCTGACGGATGGGAAGGTGTAGATGCTTCACCTGAGACCTTCGAGTATTGGAAAGGTATCATCTCAAAATCAAAGACAATCCTCTGGAATGGTCCTCTCGGAGTATTCGAGATTCCCAAATTTGCCACTTGCACCAACAAGATGGCCGGTCTTCTTGCAGAGGCTACCGAAAATGGCGCCTTCACCCTCGTGGGCGGTGGAGATTCAGTTGCTGCCGTTACTCAGATGGGCTATGCAGAGAAGGTCAGCTACGTCTCAACCGGTGGCGGTGCAATGCTCGAATATCTTGAAGGCAAGGAACTTCCGGGTATCAAGGCAATTCGCGGATAATATCAATACTGGCAGAAACATCAGCGATTATATTAACTTATTAAACACAATCGTATTATGGCTAAGGAAGAAGTAAACAACTCGCCGAATGCTGAAAAGCTTAAAGCTTTGCAGGCCACTCTCGCAAAAATCGAGAAGGATTTCGGCAAAGGAACAATCATGAAACTGGGGGATCAGCCCGATTGCGAAGTTTCTACAATCGCATCCGGATCTATCGCGCTCGACCACGCGCTCGGAATCGGAGGTTATCCTCGCGGAAGGGTCATTGAAATTTATGGCCCCGAATCGAGTGGTAAGACTACCCTCGCAATCCACGCGATAGCTGAGGCGCAGAAGACAGGCGGAATTGCCGCCATTATCGATGCCGAGCACGCTTTCGACCGCACATACGCCAAAAACCTCGGCGTAAATGTCGATACTCTCCTCATCTCGCAGCCGGACAACGGCGAGCAGGCTCTCGAAGTGGCAGATGACCTTATCCGCAGCGGTGCTATTGACATTATCGTCATCGACTCCGTTGCAGCCCTCACTCCTAAGGCTGAAATCGAAGGGGAGATGGGTGATTCAAGGGTAGGCCTTCAGGCAAGGCTTATGAGCCAGGCTCTCCGTAAACTCACTGCAAATATCTCTCGCACAAATACTTGCTGTATCTTTATTAATCAGCTCCGTGAGAAGATTGGGGTGATGTTCGGCAATCCTGAAACCACCACAGGCGGTAATGCGCTCAAATTCTATGCTTCCGTAAGGCTGGACGTGCGCAAAGTCACCGCTCTGAAGGATGGCGAGGAGACCACCGGAAACCGCACTCGCGTCAAGATTGTCAAGAACAAGATGGCGCCTCCTTTCCGCAAGGCCGAATTTGACATTGTCTTTGGAGAAGGCATCTCAAAAATCGGTGAGATAATCGACCTCGGAGTTGAGATGGATATCATCAAGAAGAGCGGATCGTGGTTCAGCTACAATGACGGCAAGATTGGTCAGGGGCGCGACAGCGTGAAACAGCTTTTGCTTGACAACCCTGCCCTTGCAGAAGAGATCGAAGCGAAGATTAGAGAAGGTTTGATAAATGTAAATGATTGATGGCAAAGATAATACTTACCGGAGACCGTCCTACGGGAAGGTTGCACATAGGACATTATGTAGGTTCACTCCGCCGCAGGGTGGAGCTTCAGAACAGTGGCGAATTTGACAAGATTTTCATAATGATTGCCGATGCCCAGGCACTGACAGATAATTATGACAACCCTGAAAAGGTGCGTCAGAACATTATTGAGGTGGCTATGGACTATATGTCGGCAGGTCTGGATCCGGCAAAGAGCAATATATTGATACAGTCGCAGATCAGTGAGCTTACCGAGTTGACTTTCTTTTATATGAATCTTGTCACGGTGCAGCGTCTGCAGCGCAATCCTACCGTAAAGCAGGAGATTCAGCTTCGTGGTTTTTCAGACAGCACTGACGGAAACGACAACAAGGCGGGAATCCCCACCGGATTTTTCTGCTATCCCATCAGTCAGGCTGCCGATATCACTGCATTCAAGGCGACCACAGTCCCTGTCGGAGACGACCAGGAGCCGATGATAGAACAGACTCGCGAGATTGTCCGCAAGTTCAACTCAATCTATGGGCCTACGCTTGTTGAACCGGAAGCATTGTTGCCGAGCAATGATGCCTGCCGCAGACTTCCCGGTACAGATGGCAAGGCCAAGATGAGCAAGTCTCTTGGTAATTGTATCTATCTGGCAGACAGCGAAGAAGATGTGCGCAAGAAGATTATGGGAATGTACACCGACCCGCTCCACGTACAGGTTTCAGACCCCGGACACATTGAGGGCAATTGTGTGTTCACATATCTTGATGCGTTTTGCACTGATGCTGATTTTGCGGAATTTTGGCCCGATTATGCAAACCTTGACGAGCTTAAAGCACACTATCAGCGTGGCGGCCTTGGCGACATGAAGGTCAAGAAATTCCTTAACAGCGTGATACAGAAGGAGCTTGCTCCCATCCGTGCACGCCGTGCAGAGCTTGAGAAAGATATCCCTTATGTGTATGAGGTGCTTCGCAAAGGGTCGGATGCCGCCAGAGAGGTTGCAGCTCAGACCCTTTCGGAAGTCAAGCGTGCGATGCGCATCAATTACTTCGACAAGGATGTCCTGGAGGCTCTTCTAAAGGAACAGAGCGAGAAATACCGGTAGAGTATTGTCATATTTAAACAGTAGAAGCGGTGCAGATTCCCTGTGCCGCTTTTTTTGCAACTTTTTACTCTGAGGTACGTTACTTAGGGATGTGATTTAATTGTTCAAAATTCTTAATGAATTACATCCTTGCGACCACGGCACTGAGAAAATCCACCTTTGCACACTGGATTGTCTCCAATCCCAGAGGTAGCAAAGAAAAGTGCATATATAGTTAGCATTTCATGTGTAAAAATAGAAGATTATTGACATTTATTGAGATGAAAATGGATTTCCTTCTATAAAGTTCCTGCATTTTGAGAAAAATGAGTAATTTTGTGGCAGAAATTTGTGGAAATCCACAATTAAACTCCATAAAACATGCTCTTCGAAAGAAAACTGTACTTAC
>JABUTQ010000431.1 GCA_021443605.1 Bacteroidales bacterium
AAGAGCACTTTAGTCTTGGTCTTGTCCCTCTGGCAACAAGCAATGAAGGAGCCAAACGACCCCGCAACGCTGCCAGTTGTGGGAATACAGGCACGGGGTGTAATATCTACATTGATGAATGCCTTGACGAATTGACTTGCAGCTTCTTTCAACTCCGTGACGCCGGCTGCGGCGGGATACTGGCTGCCGATTCCGCTGTCGAGAGCCCGTTTTTCTGCCTCGATGCCATACTTATTTGCAGGCAACCCCGGAGAGCCCTGATCCATACGGATGAATGGAATCCCCGTCTTTTGTTCAAGCCACTGCGCCACAAGCAGAGTTTCACCTATAGTTGCGTGGGAGAGGTCTGCCACATTATTCACGCGGGCAGCCTCTTCTACCAATTGTTCGTCAAAAATCTTCATAAAGAGTTTTAATTCTTGAAATTACGTTTATCACACGTGTGTTTTGCCTTACCGCTGGAGCGTTCAAGAGTCATCGGCGGAAGGATATGGATGTTGGGCTTGATTCCCACCATAGAGACAATACGGTCGTAAAGCGGCTGGATATGAGGCATCTGACCTTCGGGGCTACGACGGAAATATTCCGGTTTCAGCTCAACGTCGAGGTCGAAGGTATCTTCGTTGTTCACGCGATCCACGGTAATGAAATAATATGGTTGGAAAGCGGGGAACTCTGTGAGGCAAGCCTCTATCTGTGAAGGGAATACGTTCACTCCGCGGATAATCATCATATCGTCTGAACGGCCAAGGATACGGTCCATGCGGACTGCCGTGCGGCCGCACTCGCATTTTTCATAGTGAAGGCGGGTAAGGTCGCGTGTACGATAGCGAAGGATAGGCATAGCCTCTTTGCAAAGAGATGTAAAGACAAGTTCACCGAACTCACCCGGAGCCACAGGCTGAAGAGTCTCGGGATTGATAATTTCCGGATAGAACATATCTTCCCAGAGGTGTGTTCCGTTCTGGCATTCGCATTCACCGCCCACTCCGGGGCCGCACATCTCTGTAAGTCCGTAGATATCATACGCTTTGATATGGAGCTTCTCCTCCAGCTCACGGCGCATTCCCTCTGTCCAGGGCTCTGCTCCGAAGAATCCGCAACGGAGAGCCATCTTGTTGATCGATACCCTGTCGCTGTTCTGGATAGCCTCTGCAAGACGCATTGCGTATGAAGGGGTGCAAGCCAGGACATTAGTACGGAGGTCTTCCATCAACATTATCTGTTTTTCGGTATTGCCGGAAGAGGTCGGAAGCTGGCAGGCACCAAGTCTTGCAGCTCCTTCGTGGGCTCCCAATCCGCCTGTAAAAAGGCCATAACCATAACTGACCTGCACTGTATCGCCGGGCCCTACACCACCGGCCGCCATCACGCGGGCAACCCCTTCAGACCACATATCGAGGTCATTCTTCGTATAGACGTCAATGACGGGCTTCCCTGTAGTACCGGAAGAAGCGTGCACGCGGGCAATCTCTGTCGGGGGAACCACCATCAATCCGAACGGATATTCGTCACGGAGGTCAAACTTTGTGGTAAAAGGGAGCTTGTGGATGTCGTCAATGGATTGGATATCATCAGGAGTGACGTCCATCTCGGCCATCTTGCGGCGATAGAATTTAGACTTGCGGTAGCAGGTCTTTACAATGTCTTTCAGTCTTTGGCTTTGGAGCTCGCGCATCTCCTCGCGCGACATACACTCCATCTGCGGATTGTAAATCATGGAACAGTATAAAATTACATAAGTGATTCAAATTCAATATCTTTTTTAAGACGATACCCAAGGGCGGTCATTGTGGCAATCAAATCTCCATCCTGATTGGTAACCTTGACATCGCAGTAAGGCAGGCGATGGTGATCGAATGTCTCCGAACACTCTGCCGTCAAAACATCTCCAAGCCGTGCCGAATGGAGAAAAGTAATCGTATTGCTTACTCCAAGAGTCAATATGCCGTGGCTGTTTGCAACAGCGGCAAAAGCAAGATCGGCAAGCGTATATACGGCACCTCCCTGACAAACCCCACCACCATTCAAATGTCGCTCATTTACAGTCATTTCCGTACGGGCATACCCCTCCTTGAGCTCGACTATCCTCACCCCGGCACCATTTGCGAAGCGGTCGTCTGCATTGAGTTTTTCAAGGAGATTCATACAACTTTACTTCTTGAAATCATCCTCTGTGAGGAAATGCATCTTCTTGAGCATTATAATCTCTTTTGCCTTCTCTGCATCGTCCACGCGGAATGCGAGCACCCCTCTCCCATTCCACAAGAAAGAGTATAGATACAAGATACTCACACCGGCATCGCTGATTGTCTTGATAGCCTTGGCGGCACACCCCGGTTCGTCATCTATGCTCAACGTGAATACGTCGGAAAGCTGGGTATTGATTCCGGCTTCCTTCATAATCAGATAAGCTTTTGCCGGCTCGTTGCAAAGCACGCGATAAATACCATAGTCCTTGGTATCCGCCACCGTGGAGGCGATAATCTGTATGCCGGCCTGGCTCAACAGGTCGAGGACGCGGATAAGTGTCCCCCCCTTGTTCTCTATAAAGATTGATAACTGCTTTATTGTCATTGGATTAACTTTTTATTCATAAACTTTGCGCTTATCTACCACACGCACCGCCTTGCCGTCGCTCACGGGTAAAGAGCCCTTTGGTACAAGTTTCACATGAGGCGTAAGGAGAATCTCGTCTTTCAACGCCCTCTTTATGCTCTTTTCCAAAGCGATAAGGCGCTGATAATCATCCGTGAAGAGCTCTTCAAGCTCAACCTCCACGGTCATATTGTCGTTGTCGTCGTCCGTGGTAAGGGTGATGAGATAGTTGCTTGCCAATTCGGGGAAGGTCATCAGAATCTTCTCTATCTGAATCGGGAAGATGTTCACCCCTTTGAGCACAATCATATCGTCGGAGCGCCCTTTCATCCTGTCTATGCGGACGTGGTTTCTTCCACAGGGACAACTGCGGCCGAGGACACGGGTGAGGTCACGGGTACGATACCGCAGGAGGGGCATCGCCTCGCGGCGGAGTGTGGTGAGCACCAGTTCGCCAATTTCACCATCAGGCACAGGCTCAAGCGTTTCCGGATTTACGATTTCTACGATATAGTAATCTTCCCAGAAATGAAGACCGTTCTGCTCCTTGCATTCGAATCCCACACCGGGGCCGCACATCTCACTCATTCCAAATGAGTTATAAGCCTTTACCCCAAACATCTGCTCAATTCTTCGACGCTGTTCCTCCGAATGGGGCTCGGCTCCGATGGCAAATACTTTCAGTTTCGTGTCTTTACGGGGATCCACACCCTCTTTGTCCATCACCTCTTTTAGACGGGTAAGATAAGACGGAACAGCGTGGACAGCAGTTGTTCCAAAATCTTTTATGAACTTAATCTGTCTCAATGAGTTGCCGGCAGCGGCAGGGACTGTCAGCATCCCCATTTTCTCTGCTCCGTACTGAAATCCGAGGCCACCGGTGAACATTCCGTAACCGCTCGAATTCTGAAATACGTCTGTCGGACGGAGCCCCACCATCCACAGATTACGAGCCACTTGGTTTGCCCATTCGTCAATATCTTGCGCCGTATGCAGAATCACCGTGGGGTTTCCGGTCGTGCCGGAAGAAGAATGAAGCCTGGTGCATTTTTCGAGCGGCACAGAAGCAATCCCAAAAGGATATGTGTCGCGCAAATCCTGTTTGGTTGTAAATGGGACCTTGCGCAAATCTTCAAGTGTCTTTATATCATCCACAGAGAGACCGGCCTCCTCAAAACGCTTTTTGTAGAAAGGCGAGTTCATGCAGTGTGCCAGAGTCTCTTTCAGTCGCTCGAACTGCAGTTGTTCAATCCCCTCACGAGACAAAGTTTCCACCTCGGGATTGAAGTATTCGCAACTGTAATTCCTTTTAAGTCCTTCGTTTTCCATCTTATTGATTTACAGCATCAAACAATTTCAAATTAGCATTTACCACAGTTTCTCCCTTACGTGAGAAGATAGTAGCCACGGCTTGGCGAAGTTGGGCGGGCGATACAATTTCCAGATATTTTGCCGCCATCCCGAGAAGCACGATATTCGCTCCGCGCGGATTGCCTGCATCCTTTGCAAACTGCTCTATATCAAGCTTCACCACATTGGGAAGTGAATCAAGCTCGGCAAAGAGAGATTTTTCATCGGGGTAATTCGGTATATTCACGAACGGCTTGCTGCTTGTGATAATCACCCCGTTCTTTGAAAGATACGGCAGATAGCGGAGCGCCTCCATCGGCTCCATACTGATGATAAGGTCGCAACTCCCCTTGGGAATAAGGTCGCTCCAAATCTGTTCTGTACTCAGACGAAGATTGCTCTGCACATCACCGCCGCGCTGGCTCATACCGTGTACTTCAGCCTGTTTGAGATTCACACCGGCCTTGGTGGCAGCCTCGCCTATTATCGTTGCGATAGAGAGAATTCCTTGTCCTCCCACACCGCATAATATAATGTCTTTCTTCATTTCAACCATTAACTTTTTTTCTCGCGGGCGTGACGTGCAGCTGTCTGTATGCACTCGCGACGCGGAATTATTACTGAAACTCCCTTATATTCAATCTCTTGCCTAATAATTCTTGTAATCTCTTCCATATTCTTTGCAAGAGGAACCACTACGTGAAGATGCTCCGGCTCCACACCGATGCCGAGACAAATCTGCTCGAACTTGTTTGTCCCTGCGCTATCCTGCCCTCCGGTCATTCCTGTGGTCAAATTATCTGATATAATGACAGTTATATTTGAATTTTCATTTACTGCATCGAGAAGGCCTGTCATGCCGGAATGAGTAAAAGTCGAATCGCCTATCACGGCCACGGCCGGGAACAATCCTGCATCTGCCGCCCCTTTTGCCATTGTGATGGATGCCCCCATATCGACGCAAGACGAAAGAGCCTTGAACGGAGGAAGCGCTCCAAGGGTGTAGCATCCGATGTCACCAAACACACGATGGTCCGGATATTCTTCAAGTACCTTGTTAAGAGCGGTATATACATCCCTGTGACCGCACCCCTGGCAGAACTGAGGGGGACGATTGGCCAGATTCTTTGCCTCGTCAAAACCTTTTTCAAGAGGATTTTCGAGATCCATATATTCACACAGAGCTTCCGCCACACAATCGGGGGTAAGCTCGCCGGTCCTTGGAAGGTCTCCGGTCAGACGCCCCTTGATAGGAGCTACGTCACCAACTATTTTTCTAACCTCTTCTTCCACAATCGGTTGGCCGTCTTCCACCACCAAAAGACAACTGCAATTTTCTGCAAGCTCCATCAATTTCTTTTCCGGCAGCGGATATTGACTGATTTTCAAGATATTGGCTTTATTTCC
>JABUTQ010000277.1 GCA_021443605.1 Bacteroidales bacterium
TGCTCATAACTGTCATAGAGCTTGTAGCAATCCGTGCAGGGCGTAAGGCGGGGCATTAGGACATTCGCTCCACAAGATAGGCTTCCATCGGGGTGAAGAGTACTGAGCGCCGTGGTGGAAGCTATATTTATGTGCGGCATCATCAACCTTAGGATTGCCGTCATCTTCAAAGTCAGATCTACTCGCTTTTCTTCGGAAGGGATAATGTCTTTGTATTGATACAGAGGCGTCTGGCTGTGAGGAATATACGGGCCCATACCGCACATATCCACTTCCATATCCCTGAGCCACAACAAATCATCTGCAAGGTTTTCAATAGTTTGGAACGGAAGTCCAATCATCACGCCGGAGCCGGTGAGGAATCCGCACTTTTTGAGAGTGGCTACAGCATTTTTTCTGACATCGTAAGAGTGGGTATTGTCGCAAGGATGAATCTTGTGATACAAATTTTCATTTGAGGCCTCTATTCTGAGAAGATACCTCGCCGCTCCTGCTTCGTGCCACCTTGAGTAAGTGGCTTCCGTTTGTTCTCCAAGCGAGAGAGCCACTTTCATTTTGCCGTTGTAACGCTGTGTTATTGTGGCGATTATTGACTCTATTCGGCTTATAAATGATGCGTCCTGCCTCTCCCCGGCCTGAATCATCACATAATCATATCCTTTTAAATAAGCGATATTAGTTAATTCAAATATCTGATTATCAGGCATATCATATCTTGTAACAACTTTGTTACCCCTTCTAATTCCGCAATAGAGGCAGTTTTTACGGCACAGGTTTGAGATTTCAATAAGGCCGCGGTAATGAATCCCCTCCCCCGCATATTTCAACCTTGCATTATGCGCCCGTGCACACAAATCATCGCGAAGAGAAACGTCCTCACTTGAAAGAATCTCAATTATCTGCCCACGAGAAAAGAACATTATCTACTCTATTACTTCTCAAACCATTGCAAAGATTGTGAAAAATTTGAATTTAAACAAAGGTTCTATGTTAATACGCTTGAAGTCGCGAAATTCCCTTATTTATTTGCATATATGCTTTCAATATCATAACTTCGCAATATCTAATCAAGTCAAGAGAGGATAATTGGACATAAATAGCGGAAGCTGTTGTTGTGTGCTGGACAAAATCGGCAATTTTTACAAGTTCACCAACAATAGTGAGCTGCGCGTATGCGCGGACTTACTATTTTGAACTTAGGGCTAAATGCCGTGCCCGTCTAGCAAAATAGAAAGGCCGCGCAGATTTTTCAAACGATTCAACTTACCTTGCCATTTCGCCTGGATAATAGTATCTTCGCGAAATTTTTTTTTTTCAAGATGATTAGATACCATATTGGGATTTTCGGAGCGGTAAATTCAGGCAAGAGCACTCTTTTCAACAAATTATGCGGACAAGAACTTTCCATAGTGTCTCCTGTGCCCGGCACTACTACGGATCCTGTCAGGAAAAACATTGAAATAGAAGGGGCCGGCCCTTGCACTTTGATAGATACTGCGGGATTGGGAGATGCAAGCCGTCTTGGTAGCGAGAGGATTGGCAAGACATACAAGATTGCAGAACAAGTGGATCTCGCCCTTGTCATAGAGGATGACTCTTCTTCAAACGATGACCTTCTCAAATATCTTGAGAAATACTCAATTCCTGTGGAAATTATCTCTGGGAAAGAGTCCAAAGAACAGATTTTCGGCAAGATAGTATCTCACTATAACATTTCCGAAAAAGAATTGCCGATACTTGGCGGACTTGTCAAAAGCGGTGACAAAGTGATTTTGGTGTGCCCTCAGGACAGAGAAGCTCCACAAGGGAGACTGATTCTTCCCCAGCAGCAAGCCATAAAGGATATTCTCGACAACAATGCCATCGCCTTGGTATTGCAGCCTGCCCAATTGGAACAACTTGTAAATGAAAATCCTGCACTTTTTGATAAATCTCTGACCGTCACAGATAGCAGCTGTTTTGCAAAAGTGGCTGCCACTCTTCCAAAAGATGCCGGTCTGACATCTTTCAGCATACTCCTTTCGAGGAGCAAAGGCCCGTTTGAAGAGTATCTGAAAGGGATTTCAGCTCTCGATTCACTGCAAGACGGAGATAAGGTGCTTATTCTTGAATCTTGCACTCATACAGTAAGTTGCGTCGATATCGGCAGAGTGAGACTCCCTGCATTGATACGAAAACATTCCGGCAAGAATCTCATATTCGATTTCATCTCCGGACAAGACGACATAGACAACCCGTCACAATATGCGCTTGCCGTCCAATGTGGAGGGTGTATGGTAACACGCCGGCAGTTAAAAAGCCGCCTTGCCTCCCTTATCGATGCCTCAGTGCCTATTACAAACTACGGTATGGCCATTGCCCACATTACAGGGATTCTCGAAAGGAGCATCTCTATACTGCGCTGAATTTGAAGCAGATGTGTCTGCAGTACTTTTCTCCCGGTTTCAGCAAGGTTGATGGGAACTGCGGTTTGTTGGGGGCATCGGGCATATCCTGACACTCGATTGCCACGGCATCATAGTCGTGATACTCTGTGCCGGACTTGCTCTTTGGAGACCCTGTGAGCCAGTTTCCCGTATAAACCTGAACGGCAGGCTGGTCAGTGAAGACTTCGAGCAACCTCCCCGAGTTTACGGCAGCCAAAGTCGCAATATGTTGAATATCACCTGAGCTCCAATCGTCAAGCACCCAACAGTTGTCATACCCCTTGCCATATTTCAGCGCCGGAAAAACCTTATTGATGTCTCGACCGAGTGTGTGGGCTTCGGTAAAATCCATAGGAGAGCCGACAACAGTGGCAATTTGACCGGTGGGGACGAGCGTTTCGTCCGTCGGTAGCCAGCGAGCCCCCTTGAGCCAAAGCGTATGGTTTAAAACCGAGCCGGAATCGTGGCCGTCAAGGTTGAAATAGCTGTGGTTTGTGAGATTAACCACGGTGGCAGCAGAAGTTTTGGCCGACATAGTGATTGTAAGCAAGCAGTCATCGTTCCATTCATAACGGACAGAGGCACGCAATTCTCCCGGATAATTCTCATCTCCGTCCGGCGAAAGAAGCGAAAATTCCACTGTATTGTCATCAACTGCCTTGAAATCCCAAATCTTGTTCTGAAATCCCTCCGGCCCTCCGTGCAGAGCATTTGGCCCGTTGTTAATAGCAAGCTGATAATCAATCCCTTCCACTGACAGATGACCTCCGGCGATTCTGTTGGCAAATCTCCCCGGTGTCTTTCCGGCACACGGGCCATCGTAGAAATAATCTTCGATATTCCTATACCCAATTACCACATCGGAAAGTACGCCGTTCTTGTCGGGGACATTTACGGACACTATTCCGGCTCCGATTGAAGACAATGTGACCGACGCTCCCTTGGAGTTCTCTATGGTTGCCAAAGTGACCGGACCTTTGGACGTATCTATTATCTTTACATTCATACGATGACAATATTATGACAAACGGCGTGCACCATCACTTATCACAACGTCGATTACGCGCGGCTCGTGGCCATATTTTGCATTGAATTTCTCTTTTGCAAATTTGATAAATGACTCATAGAGAGAATCTTTCACAAGGTTTATCGTGCATCCGCCAAAGCCGCCGCCCATAATTCGGGACCCGGTGACACCGCACTCTTTTGCAATGTCGTTGAGATAATCGAGCTCCTCGCAGCTCACTTCATAATCGACAGAGAGCCCTGCGTGGGTTTCGTACATCTTCTTGCCAACAGTTTCGTAATCTCCCTTTTCAAGGGCATCACACACTGCAAGTACGCGGTCCTTTTCCTCCACGACAAATTTTGCACGGAAGTAATCTTCTGCTGTGATATCCCCCTTGACAGAGTTTATCATATCGATATCGGCATCGCGAAGTGTCTCCACACCAAGGCGTTTCGCAACACGCTCGCAAGAAGCGCGACGCTTGTTGTAAGGCGAATCCACAAGTTCGTGCTTGACTTTCGAATCAAGAAGCACCAGTTTGTATCCCTGCGGATGGAACGGGAAATATGCATATTCCAAAGAACGGCAGTCGAGACGGATGAGGTTGTCTTTTTTGCCGAATATAGAGGCGAACTGATCCATAATGCCACAATTTACGCCACAGTAGTTGTGTTCCGTTGACTGACCTATCTTTGCAAGCTCAAATTTGTCAACCTTATTGTCATTGAAAAGGTCGTTGACCGCAAAAGCGAAGCAAGATTCGAGCGCCGCAGATGAACTTAGACCGGCACCGAGGGGAACATCTCCCGCAAAGACGGCGTCAAATCCTCCAACTGCTGCACCTCTCTTCTGAAATTCCCGGCAAACACCGAAAATATAGCGTGCCCAGGACTGAGAAGGAAGGTCTTCCTCGTTTAGACCAAATTCTGCATATTCCTGAATATCAACAGAATATACACGTACTTGCGAAAGACCATTGGGAACAATCGCGGCCATTATCACTTTGTCTATGGCTCCGGGGAATACGAATCCTCCGTTATAATCTGTGTGTTCACCAATAAGGTTGATACGACCTGCAGAAGCATACATTTCAGGCGTTTTATACGGAAAATGCTCTGCGAAGATAGATTTGATTTTTTCTTCCATTGTATTGATTTTTAATTAATTACTTACTTATTCTGATTTCAAAACCAGTCTTGCTCCTTTTACCCCTTTTGCACCCGCTTCAAACACAATCTCCCCCGCAGTATCGGAACTTTGGACAATCGCCGTAAGGGCGCCGCTGAACAAAGGCATACGGGGATTGTGGAACAATTCGGTGCAGGTGGCGTCGCCATTGGCGGCAGCGCGGAAAGAGCCGGCACCGGTCACTTTGAATTTGACCATACGGGTATCGGCCGGACACGGAATCCCATTCTTGTCAACAACTGTGACAGTGATATATGCCAAATCTTCGCCATCTGCTTTCAGTTTGTTGCGATTTACTGTGGCTACAAGATGGTGAGGTTTCCCTGCCGTGCGGACAATCTCCTCTGCGACCGCCTTTCCAGAGGCGTCATACGCCACAACCTTGAGTTCGCCGGGCTGGTATATGACATTGTTCCACATCAGGCGGTAACGGCGCTGCATTGCAAGGGTATCGGAAGATGCAAGGAACTCTTCCCGTGTGAGCTTGCGTTGCCGCCCCTGGCTAACACCATTTACAAACAGCTCGGCCTCAGGATAATCTGTATATACAAAGACCGGAGTGACCTTCCCGTTTCTGTCGGGGAAAGTCCAATGGGGCACAATATGAAGCGTGTGCTCATCCGTGTTCCAAACGCTCCTATAGAGCCAAAAGCGGTCTTTTGGGAGGCTTGCCAAGTCAAATATTCCAAATACGGAACTGTGTGATGGCCAGGCATC
>JABUTQ010000162.1 GCA_021443605.1 Bacteroidales bacterium
CCGAAAAACAACCGTCATCCTGAGCGAAGCGAAGGATCTCACGGAAAAAGAAGTAATACTAATAAACTCAATATGAAAAAACTTATACTACTTGCACTTTTACTGATAGCCCCAATGGCATCAGACGCCTGCACATCTGCAATCTTTACCGGCAAAGTGACTCAGAGCGGCCGCCCCATAATGTGGAAAAACCGCGACACCGGCGAGCTCAACAACAGAGTCGACAAAATCTTGGCAAACCCTGCAAAAGGGATAAAATACACCTTCATTGCCCTTGTAAACAGCACGCAAGCAGCTGAAAGAGAGGCCTGGAGCGGCACAAACGAGAAAGGTTTCTCGATAATGAATACCGCTTCTTACAATCTTCAGGATCCTAACGATAAAACTCCTGAAAATACAATGGACGGAGAAGGGAGCGTAATGTTCAAGGCACTTGCCACTTGCGCCACCTTGAAAGATTTCGAGAAGATGCTCGACAAGATGCAAAAGCCTTTTCATGTTGAGACAAACTTTGGAGTGATTGACGCCGAAGGGGGAGCTGCATATTACGAAGTGAACAACTATGGCTGGACAAAGCTGGATGCAAACGATCCAAAGATTGCCCCCCAAGGATATATCGTTTATACAAACCACTCATTTACAGGTCGTTTGGACGAAGGAATGGGATATATCAGATACAACAACGCAAAAGACAATATCTCAAGCTTCTTAGGCCGTGGCGGCAAGATTACACCAAAATGGGTAATGAACAATCTTTCAAGAAGTTACTATCATTCTCTCCTTGGTATTGACCTTGCAAAGAATCCCGAATTGGCCCCTAACGGCTGGTATATAGATCAGGATTTTATCCCGCGTCGCAGCACTTCTGCCGTAACAATCGTGGAAGGAATCTACCCTGGCGATAAACTTGAAGATATAACCACTTGGGTTGCAATTGGTTATCCTCCTATTTCAATGATTAATCCCGTTAAAGTGGGGGAGGAAATTCCCGAAGGGTTGCGCAGAATTAGTGAAGACGATATGACTTGCACCCTCTGCAACCAATCTCTCGAAATCAAGAAGCAGATTTTCCCCATTTCTCGCGGAAACGGAAAATATTATTTCAACCTCAAGAAAACTTTAGAAGTGATGCGCGAAATCCGCATCTTGGAAGAAAAAATCTGGTAAATATCTCTAAATGAGCGAATTTTATAGTAATCCCGGAAGTTATAAAGTAATAAAGACTGTTTCGGCCGTTGCAAAACGGGACGAAACAGCAGTTTACCTGATAAAGTGCGCAGACAAAAAGAGCGCACTTTTTTTCGTGAGCGACCTTTACAACTTCTTCGATGAAAAATGTGTCTATTTTCTCCCATCCACATCGGGAGATCATTCCCGTAATTCCATAAAGAGCGCCACCGAGAAGGTACAGCGCACCTCCGCCCTCGAGCAACTTCTGAAAGATATTAATTCTAAAGAAGATACCAATTTTTCACAATTCTTTGACGATTGTATTCCGGAGCCTTTGGAATCTTTGTTGGACAAAGAAAAAAATTCAGCCTATAATCCAACTATTATAGTTTCTTATCAAGAAGCAATTGATACAAAGGTAATTACAAGAAATAAGATAAAGAAAAACCGTATCAATCTAATAAAAGGGGAGAGGATAAGTTTTGACTTTCTGAAAGAATATCTCTTTGAATACAATTTCAAGAAAGTTGATTTTGTGGGAGAACCCGGGGAATTTGCCCTTCGCGGCGGCATAATAGACGTCTTTTCGTTCAATGACAACAACCCATATCGAATAGACTTTTTTGGGGACGAAATTGAGAGCATAAACCAGTTCGATTCAAATACCCAAAGGACAATAAAAGAGCTGGACAGCATCGATATAATGCCTGATTTATCTGAAAATAAGGATGATACAGAGATGATTCCATTGATGGAAGCCATCTCTCCTGCAGTCAGGTTCATAGATGTCGATAAGTGCAGACAACAAGAAAATATCACTCCGCAACCCTCTTTCAACAAGAATTTTGAGATTGTATATAAAGATATATATGATAAGGAGATGGATGGATATAAAGTGTCGATACTGAGCCCAAATCCAAATCAGACATATCGACTGCAGCAGATTTTGGAAGAGAAGGGTGGAGACGTCCATCCAGATTTTATCCCAATTTCGCTCAACGAAGGATTTATAGACCACAATTCAAAAAGGTGCTATTATACTGATCATCAGATATTTGAAAGGTATTACAAAATTACCCAGAAGCGAGAGGTAAAACGGAGTGAACGCCTCACAATCAATGAATTGACTAATTTCAACATAGGAGATTATGTTGTCCACATCAATCACGGGGTGGGGCAGTTTGGAGGTCTTGTCAAAAAGAATGTCAATGGCAAGATACAGGAGGTGATAAAGATAATCTACCGAGACGGGGACATAGTGTTCGTCTCAATTCACGGCATCCACAAGATAAGCAAATACAAATCGCGAGACGGAGAGCCACCGAAAATATACAAGCTTGGCAGCAAGGCTTGGGACAACCTCAAAGAGACCACCAAGAAAAAAGTAAAGGATATCGCAAAAGACCTTATCCGTCTCTACAGCGAACGGCAAAATACAAACGGATATGCCTTTAGCAGAGACAATTACCTGCTTCGTGAGCTTGAAGCGTCGTTTATGTACGAAGACACTCCGGACCAACATAAGGCCATAGAGAGCGTGAAGGCCGATATGGAGAGCATCCACCCGATGGATCGACTTGTGTGCGGAGATGTCGGTTTTGGAAAGACGGAAGTGGCTGTGCGTGCGGCATTTAAGGCTGTGTGTGACGGCAAGCAGGTGGCTGTTCTTGTCCCCACAACCATTCTCGCCCTGCAACACTATCAGACATTTTCTGCAAGAATGAGCAATCTCCCTTGCAAGATAGAGTACGTGAGCCGTCTTAAAACCGCCAAAGAGATAAAACAGATAGAGCTCAATGTCCTTTCCGGCAAGACAGATATCCTAATAGGAACTCATAAAATTTTAGGTAAAAGCTTCGAATTCAAAGACTTGGGACTATTGATAATTGATGAAGAGCAAAAATTCGGAGTATCCGCCAAAGAACGGCTGCGCCAACTGAAAACTTCTGTCGATACCCTCACCCTCACTGCCACCCCTATTCCCCGCACTCTCCAGTTTTCGCTGCTCGGTGCCCGCGACCTCTCAATAATAAACACCCCGCCACCGAACAGACTCCCTGTTTATACGGAAGTTATTGATTTTCAGGATGAACTGATAAAAGAAATCATAGAAAGCGAAATCGAAAGGGGAGGGCAGGTCTATTTCGTCCACAACCGCGTGGATGACATTTATGGTATAGAAGGGAAGATAAGAAGTCTATGTCCCGATGCCCGCACTTGTGTGGCGCACGGCCAGATGGATGCCAAACTTCTGGAAAACAAGATAATAGAGTTTATAGATGGCGATTATGATGTGTTGATAAGCACCACTATAATAGAAAACGGGATAGATATTCCGAACGCCAATACGATGATAATTGACAGTGCCCACCACTTTGGACTATCTGATTTACACCAACTTAGGGGTAGGGTAGGGCGCTCCAATGTCAAGGCATACTGCTATTTGATTGTCCCTTCCGTGGATGTGCTTTCAGATGATGCCCGCCGCCGCTTAAATGCGATAGAGACTTTCAGCGAACTTGGAAGCGGCTTCAATATCGCTATGCAGGATTTGGATATTCGTGGTGCAGGAAATCTCCTCGGTGCCGAGCAGAGCGGCTTTATTGCCGATATGGGTTTTGAAACGTACCAGAAGATCCTCGCCGAGGCCATGGCCGAAATTCAGGCAGAGCTCTTCTGTTATCCTGAAGAGGGCCGTCATCCTGAGGGAGCGCAGCGACCGAAGGATCTCCCTGAAAACACCGGAACCACCAATCCGAAAGATTCTTCGCATCCGCTCAGAATGACGTCTGAGCCCCCCCGTCATCCTGAGGCACAGCCGAAGGATCTCCCTGAAAACACCGGAACCACTAATCCGAAAGATTCTTCGCATCCGCTCAGAATGACGTCTGAGCCCCCTCGTCATTCTGAGGGCGTAGCCCGAAGAATCTCCCCGAACCTCCCTTATGTCTCTGACTGCCAGATAGAAACCGATATGGAAGCCCTCATCCCTGACTCCTATCTCAATGTCATATCCGAAAAGATTCGCCTCTATAAAGAGCTCGACTCAATGAAAGACGAAACCCAGCTCGCAGACTTTGCCGCCGAAATGCAAGACCGCTTCGGCCCCATCCCCAAACCCCTCGAAGAGCTGATGAACATAGTCCGCCTCAGAACCGTGGCAGTAAAAATTGCTATTGACCGTATCGTATTGAGAGACAGTAAGATGTATGCCTATTTCGTTGCAGATCAAGAACATCCTTTCTACGAAAGCGACACCTTCACCAATATCCTTTCTGTCCTCCAGAAAGACCAAAAAAATTACTTTCTCCAGGAAAAGAACAACAAACTCTCAATCACCTGCTCCGGTGTCCGCACAATCGGCGATGCCCTCCGCCTGCTGAAAAACCTCTGTTGAATCTGTTAAGCCGGTGCAATCGAAGAGAGTTCGTCTATTGGGAGGCCGGTGGTTTCGTATACGAATACAGATTCGAGCCCTCTCTAAAGCAGGGCTATTTGTGACTCTGAAAGTTTAAGGATTCGCACCACATCCGCAAGGGGCATACCATCGTTGATTAAAGCTCGTGCGGATTTAATGACACCTTCAATAAATCCTTCTTCTCGGCCTTCTTTGTGCCCAACATTGTAGCTGGTATCAACTATAGTTTTGTAATCTGTTTCTATTCTCATCTCTTTATAGTATTTCAGTTTCTTGTCTCTGTCAAATGCAGCAACCTCAGCGCTGTGGAACATCTGCTCAAACGGGCTTCCCTTAGCCTCTTGAGGGCATTCTGTCATATTGCACATATTCCACAGATAGTAAATACATCGCTCCTGGTCAGTAACGCACTCTTCCAAGCTCTCTTTCGCCTTGTCCAGCCGCACAAAGATAATGCTGATATCGTCAACCGAATGTCTCTCAGAGTAAAATTTATAACAAGATACTTCATCTTGTTCGTTGAACTCCTTTTCCATAAACTGTTTGGTCATAAAAGCCACCAAATAGACCGGCATCAAATCTTTATAAGGCCTGCCTTCTTGTAGTTTTGACGAATAAACACGAGCGCAATAGAACAAGCATCGCTTGAAGAATGCTTCATTCTGATAGTTTTGCATCTCAACGATGAAATCACGCCCCTGCTCATCGACGCAGCGCAAATCCAGATGCACCACTTTGCTTTCAGTTGTAAT
>JABUTQ010000363.1 GCA_021443605.1 Bacteroidales bacterium
GTCTTGAAACTGGTGAGAGTTTTGCCGGAGCCGGTGGTGTGCCAGACATAGCCACCTCCCTGAATGCTGCCGTAGGTCTTGTAGTTGTTGGAAACGTTGATGCGGGAGATTATCCTCTCGGTCGCCGCTATCTGGTACGGACGCATTACCATAAGCATTTTCTCGCTGGTAAAGACACAGTAGCGTGTGAGTATGCTGAGAAGTGTATGCTTAACAAAGAAGGTGCGAGTAAAATCTATCAAGTCGGTGATTGTCTTGTTGTTGCCGTCGGCCCAATAGGATGTGAACTCGAAAGAATTGCTGCTCTTTTTTCCCCTGCCGCGACCCTTGCTCTCATTCTCGCGGACTGCCCCGGCGCGGGTGCTGTTGGAATAATACTTGGTGTTTGTTCCGTTGGATATGACGAATATCTGCACATATTCGAACAACCCACTGCCCGCCCAGAAACTGTCTCTTTGATAGCGGTTTATCTGATTGAAGGCCTCTTTGAGCTGCACCCCGCGGCGCTTGAGTTCAAGGTGAACAAGGGGCAGGCCGTTGACAAGTATAGATACGTCATAGCGGGTATAGTGCGCCCCTTCGCTCTCTTCATATTGGTTTATGACCTGTAAAAAATTGTTGTGAATATTCTGATGGTCAATCAGATATATGTTCTTGCTCTCGCCGCCGTCGCGTCGTAGAACCTGGATATAATCCTCCTGAATCTTGGCTGTCTTCTCGACTATGCCTTCGTTTTTGTTGGCTATGTTATTGCTGAAGAAGCGTTCCCATTCGCTGTCGGTAAATTTATAGTTGTTGAGTTTCTCGAGCCGAATGCGGAGGTTATCTATAAGATCCTTCTCCTTGTGTATGGGCAGATTCTCGTACCCCTGCTCTTCGAGCATACGGATAAACGCCTTCTCGAGGGCTGCCTCGCTCTCGTAGTGGTCCACCTTGCGATACTCCGCCTGATACTCAGTCAAGACGGTATAATCTTCACTTTCTGCTATAATGTTGTATGCCATAAGTTTGTCTATTGTCTATATCATAGGTGTCAGGCATGTCGGCAAGCATATAATGTCTTTATCTTTGCCGACATCTTTCGTGTGAATGATAATCCTCTGTTGAATTTTATCATGGTATTCAACATCATAATGGCAAAGAATACATACTTTTTACCCGTTGATGTATCAGATTCTTATAATCTCCAATCATATCCTCGGGCAGGAAGGAGACATCAAGTATGTCAAACCATTTCTGTTCGTTGGATATTAACTTCTGTATAATCTTTTCCGCAGATTTTTGAGGTATGCCGGATTCAACGAAAGATTTTATGAATGAGTTTTTGTCAAATCCTGTCTTTTTCCCTCCAACTTCAAGTGCCATTGCAAGTTCATCTGTGTCGTTTGAATCGACCAGAAGGACAGCAAGAAGGTCGTAGGACGGAGATAGAACATATTCGTTCTCATATTTCTCTATCAGGGAGAAGTTCTTGCAGTGCATATCGGAATTGCCGGTAATCCAGGAGAACAGAACAACCTCCCAGAAGCGCTGCACGTCAAGCAAGGAAGCTGCGGAATAACGCTTGATAGTGCCAGCAAGCTGCTGATAAGCGCCAAGGTATTTATGCTCGGTAATCCTATTAGACAGCTGGCACATATCCAGCATAGAAATCTTTTTGCCGTCTTTTGTCCTGTCCATACGCATGGTGATGTAGCTCAGTTCTCCGTCTGACAGCCGGATCAATGAATGCGGGGCAGTCTCTATTCCGGCGGCCTGAGCCATTTTCATCGTCACATCCTCCAACTCCGGCAGACATCGATATTTAGGGCTCTGTGGTTTGAGAATGTAACGGCCCCACAGCCCCACAATGGTCAGGCGGTCGGGCTCGTTTTTTTTGCCACGATCGAGGCCAAGCGACATTTTTGCCTGAACTCCGGTGACGGACGCACTGGTGCGTATCACATTCTTCGCGAGTTCGGACATATTGTCCCTCGTGTATGGAACAACCGGAGCAATGCTACGACCAAACAATTTGCGGGCGCAAGCCGGATGAAAGTCAACCTGCCCTTCCTCCAATGGTTTGTAACAACAAAGACATCTATTCATCTTCCATCCTCCTTACACTTATGTCGCCGATACATTCCCTGCAGCAGGCAAGAAGCAGAGCCATTCTGTCTGCTCTGTTGATTTTCCAAGATGATAACCTTCCTCATCTTCCGTCAATATGCCACAGAAGACTTCATTCTTGAATATCCTTGCACTTTTCATTATTCAACATTCTTGATTGGCCCTAACTGCTCCCCAAAAAGACTCAGCACTGCATTGACTTTGTCTATCCTCAGTGTCTTCTTTCCCTGTTCCAGGTCACGGACAAATCTGAGACCTACAGCGGCACGCTCGGCAAGTTCAATTTGAGTAAGGTTGTACTTCTTGCGTTTCTCCTTTATGTGTTCCGATAATGTCATAAAAATATGATTATACCCATTCGGGTGCAAAGTTAGCTATAAATTCAAAATTACAACCCGTTAGGGTATAAAATATGACAAATCAACTCTGATAAACCCTAAAGGGTATAACTTACGTTAAAAACTGCCGCAAAGCATACTATTGGGACACTATCGGCACGATAAGCTATAGTTTATTTTGCCGATAGTCGTATTTTATATATATTTGCGGCAAATTATAACACTTATGAGCAAGATTATCGGCCGACAGAATGAGATTACAGAACTTGAAAAACTGTACTATAGCGACAGAACTGAACTTGTTGTAGTTTACGGACGCAGACGTGTTGGAAAAACCTTCTTGATAAAGCAAATCTTCAAGGATAAAGTTAAATTTCAACATACCGGAGTATCCCCTATAGATCAGGAAGATGAAAAAAATCGCCTGAAAACACAATTGGATAGTTTCTATTATTCTTTGTTAGGTCATGGTCTTGAAGGATACAAACAACCAAAGACCTGGATGGAGGCGTTCTATCAACTTGAACAACTTCTGTTAAAACTTGACAATGGAGAACGTATGGTCATTTTTATTGATGAACTCCCGTGGATGGACACGCCGAGATCGGGATTCCTATCTGCTTTCGAAAGCTTTTGGAATGGGTGGTGTAATGGGCGCGACAATATCATGCTCATTGTTTGCGGAAGTGCAACTTCTTGGATAACGGGTAAGTTTTTCAAAAATAAGGGTGGACTATATGGACGAGTCACATCGGAAATAAAGCTTTCTCCGTTCACTCTTAAGGAAACAGAAGAGTACTTTGACAATGAAGGAATTGAGCTTAGCCGATATGATATCGTTCAATCTTATATGATATTCGGTGGGATTCCTTATTATCTGAGTTACTTTCAGAAAGGACTCAGCCTTGAGAGAAATGTAGATAGGATCTTATTTGGCAACCGCCCAAAACTCAAGGATGAATTCAATCGGCTGTTCAAGGCTATATTCACCAATGCTGCAGATTGTAAAAAAATCATACGCTTACTTGCGACAAAACATTCCGGATTTTCCCGTGAAGAGATTAGCACCGCTACGCGAATTGCATTGGGAGGAGGTCTTAGCGATACTTTATCCGCTCTTGCAGAGAGCGACTTCATAATTCGCTACATTCCGCACGGGGCCTCAAAGAATAACGAATTATATAAACTGGCAGATAATTTCTGTTTGTTTTGGCTCAAGTATGTGGAACCTTCGCAGGAAAATACGGACTTTATGACCGATAACATCGCATCTGATGTTCTGAAACATTGGAAGGGTGTCGCATTTGAAGAAGTTTGCTGGCAACACATCCCGCAGATAAAGCGCTCACTTGAAATTGGTGGTGTGAAATCCCGAACATTTGTATGGGGCTTGCAGGGAAATGACCAAGCTGAAGGATCGCAGATAGACCTCATAATTGAGAGAAACGATAACATTGTCAACTTGTGCGAAATGAAGTTCGTAGGGGAAGAATACTGCATCACTAAAGACGAGGAGTTGAAACTGCGTCACAGAATAGAGACTCTCAAGGAAACTCTGAAGAAACGCCAGGTAATACATCTCACTATGGTAACAACCTTCGGTGTGGCTCACGGAAAACATAGCGGAATAGTCCAAAAGTCATTAACAATTGATAATCTGTTCAATTGATATCGCCCACGTCGTGTCGGGCTGCCTGAAGGGACTGTAATCAGAAGGAGAGCAGGCGGTCGCGGTAGTGTTCGTACTGTTTGCGGCGCATTTCGATCTCGGCGGGAAGACCGGAGGTGAGGTCGTTGCAGAGGGCATCGAAGCGGTCGAGAATGTCCACAATGCGCTGCTGTTCGGAGAGAGGGGGGATGGGGATAATATAATTCAATACGGCGTCTTTATCTCCCCTCGGCATTTTAGCACCTTTGGCAAAGTTCATATCATATTGAAAAAATGAATCTGACGCCAAACAGTGATATAGAAATCTTGGGATAATTGATTTTGTTGATAGTCTAATGGTTAAAACGTCACCATTGGTTCCTCCGTCTCTGTCGGCCAACCATATCTTTTTTAGGTACGGCCTAATATTACCGACAAGAATATCTTCTTTCTTGTAATGTATGAGAGCCCCTGCAGGAACATTTGTTGCGTTGATTTTTCCTTGCCTATTTTGCAATAGATTCTCCACACTAACATAATTTCCCACGGTTATCAACGTGCTATCTATTCTTGATTTAACATATATTGCAACCTCTCCCAACTTCTTCCACTCTACTTCACTACCCCCCCCTATTTCATTGAAATTCAGCAACTTATCCCGATAATACTCGTATTGCAATTTTCTTTTCTGCAATTCTGCCTGCAATTCTGCCTGCAATTCTGTAAAATTATCCAGAATCCTCACAATCTCCTCCTGCACCGGCAGAGGCGGCACAGGGATTTGCAAATTTGCGATAGTGTTCTTTGCGAGTGCAGGTATTCCAGCTCCATACTGACATTGTTGGAGCGTCTTTTCGTTTTGCTTTACAAAATGATAGAGGTATCTATTAAGGACCTTCTCACTCGGCTTCACGGCATAACAATGTGCGCCTAACCAAAACTTTGTCTGTAGAAAATTCACATATCCTGCTGAAGCTCCACCTTGTGAAATAGTTATTGTGTTCTCTTGCTCGTTGAAGACCTCAATATATCCCGAAGGGTTAATTCCGCCGTTGATAACTGGGTATGTGCCCGTATCATTCATTTCGGATTTATTGAACTGAACTCCTTTGTATATATCGCACACACCCCCCAACTTCTTCCACTCCACCCCATCCGGGCAGTGCTGCCGTATCAATTCTTCCAACTTACTCATAACCTGTT
>JABUTQ010000218.1 GCA_021443605.1 Bacteroidales bacterium
CAGTGATTTAAAACAAGGGCGGCCTGAATGGTCGCCCTTTGATATTGATAAAGGTTGAGAGTCTATCTAACTTTTGTAGGTGTCTGTGCGCCGTATCCTGCATAAGCTCCGAAGAGGTCGAGAGTCTTCTCCCAAGGATACTTGTTGCAGTACATATTGGGACGTACAATTTCGGTGCCCTGCTGGTTTGCACCAAAGAGGCGATTGACCTGATTGGCAGCTGAATTGGGGTCGTAAGTGCTTGACTTGATTATATTAAGACTCATAAATCCCTCAAGATAAGACTTGTCGATGGCAGCAACGAATTGGTCGTTGACAGGCATTTCCTTGTTGCCTTCATATTTGGGACCGATTTCCTCAGCTTCCTCGATACGTGCTGCAGGAACACCGATACCCTTGCTTGCTCCGTTTGCTATCTCGAGATCCCAGTTGTTTGCAAAGAAGAGATTGTCGTAGAGGTTGCTGACTTTTGCCTTCTCCATTTCCTTGTTGGCCTCATAGAAAGTGCGCTCTACACCGCAACGGTTGCTGGTACCGAAGATATTGTGGTGCACGTCGATGTTGCGGATGCGGTTACGGAAGCGGAAGCCCTGTCCCATATCCTCCATCACCTTTGTGCGGCACCAGGTGAAAAGGACGGTGTTGTGATGGAATTCAAGTGAACACTCGGGAACTCCCGCATCGTTTGTCGAGCCCTGGATATCGCATCCGGCATAGCGGTTTGCCACGAACACGTTGTTGCATATCTCAACCTTGCCTTTGCCCATCTGACCTTCGAGCCCCATCATACTTGCATTTACGAACACGCAGTTGGTGATTGTGAGATTATCCTCCACTTTGATGTGGAGGGCATAGGTATCCTGTGAATATCCACCTACCATTGGAACTCCCGGACTTGCACCCGGCTCAACAAAACGGCCGGTGAGAACACCCTTGTTTGGAGTGCCGGTGCGGTCGTCATCCACGTTTGCCTTGCAATAGCGATTGAGTTCACCCAAATCGAACACGAGACCTGAAATCACCATATCATATTTGGGGCCTGTATATCCGTACGGATGGCGGGCAGTGAAGTTCATAAGGCAGTGCTTGATGGCAGTGGCCTCGCCTGCCGGCTGTATCTTAGTGATATGAACCACAGGGTTGCATTCGCTGAAGTCGGTTGAGTAACCGCCTATGATAGAGATGAATTTGCCATTATCGGTGCCATTTCCGAAGGCGCCGTTTTCAATATAGCCCCTGTCCATATTGCCAAGGTAATTACCCTCTGCCACGAGTATCACGTCTCCGTCCTTTGCAAGGTCGATGGCTTTCTGGAGATCCTTGACTGCAGTTGATGGACTCTTTCCATCAGCTCTTGCCGAACCTGTGGTGGCGCTCACATAGAGGCAGTCACCAGACACTTTTACTAACGAACTTACCGGGTTACCATTCTCAGTCATTTTTGACGCTGCATCTTTGACTACCTTGCTGCCGACCTGTTTCGCCTTGTTTACGAGATTGCCGAGCTGAGCGTAAGCCGAAGGAGCGGGAACAGCCACCAATAAGGCCGCTGCAAACATCGCTGTAGTAAAAAATCTTTTCATTGTATTGACTTTTAAATGATTAATGTTCACAAATCTTAATATCCGAAAATCTCGTCCATTGAAACAACCTGTACGGGACCGAGAGTCTTGAGATAGTTCATATCAAGCTCACGAGTGTCTCCGAGGAGGCCGTAAGTGTAAGTGCGTCCCTTGACCCACTTCTGCTGAGTTGCAGCCAAATCGTCCATTGTCATATTCTGAATAGTCTCGAAGACTTTCTTGTCCAATGATTCGGCCAGACCAAGTTCCCTGTCGGCGACAAACTTTGAAAGCACCTGAGCACCGGTGGTTCTGCTGGTGCGCAGACGGGTGAGAATGGCGGTCTTGGCAATGTCAAAATTTTTCTGCTCTCGCGGCATGTCGTTGATAATCATATCGAAAGCCTCAACTGCAATCTGGAGTTTGTCGTTTTGGGTACCGATGGTTGCAGAGAACATATAGCTGTCATCGAGAGTTGCGGGCTCTGCAAGACTGGCGCGTGCCCTATAGGCAAGAGCTCGGGCTTCACGCATCTCCTGGAACACGATTGAGTTCATTCCTGTGCCGAAATATTCGTTATAGAGGGTAACGTATGGTTTCTGTTCGCTTGAGAAATTTTCTCCGCGAACCGAATATTGAGCATAGCTGACTTGTCTTGCATCGTAGTGAACCACAACCACTTTCGGAGAAGGAGTGAGAACTCTGTCAATTTTTGTCTTGGTAACGGGTTTAAGATTTTCGGCCACTTTGTGGTGCTCGGAAAGCATCTGTGCCACTTCTGCCTCAGATGCGGGGCCGTAGTACTGAATCTTGTGCTGTTTGCCCAAAAGCGACTTAACCTTGCCGAGGAGTTCGGCTGAACTTACCTTCATAAGCTCGGCATTGTTCATTTTGGTCTTCTTCACATATTCGGGGCCATATACGATATAATCACCAAGAGCGGAATTGCAGGCATTCTGGTTGAACTTGCTGTCGTGACGCTGCTTCATCTCATCCATCTTGATTCCGGAGAGGATATCCTCGTCTGCCTTGGCGTTCATCATAAGGTCTTCCACAATCTCGAGGGCGGCACCGATATTTTCAGAAAGGCCAGAAAGGCTGATTGTCATCTGGTTACGATTGACGCGAGTACTAAAAGAGACTGCAAGGCCGTAGAGTTCGGTGGCAATCTTCTGTGCCGTACGGCTTTCTGTGCCGAGATAGCTGAGATAATCAACTGCCAATCCGAGGCCGGAATCATCTATCAGTCCGAGGTCGTAGCTGAGTGTAAAATTGGCTATGTCGTTGACTTCGTTTTTCTTATAGAGGACTTCAAGTCCATTGAAAGATGATACTGTCACCTCTTTCGCATAATCGAGGAAAACGGGTTCGATTGGAGCGATCGTTTCGAGGGATTTCTTTATGGCAACAAGATCTGCGCTCTGCTTGTCGCGATTTGTCATAATTGCGGTAATCTTGGGAGCATCAACCTTTGCGGGAGTCGCATCATCGCCTTTTCTCTTATAGACAATTGCGTAGCTGTTCTCTCCGAGATATTTGTTTGCCCACGCAACGATATCCTCTTTAGTGAGTTTTGAAAGGCGGTCGAGTTTGCCAACCTCGCTCTTCCAATCTGTACCGTTGGCGAAAGACCTGACATACATTCCGGTGCGTCCCTGATTGCGTTCGAGGGTCTGCATCTGACGGAGTTTCTGATTGTTGACCGAAGCGGTTATCAGGGATTCGTCGAAGTCACCGGCGCGAAGCTTTGCAACCTCCGCAAGGATAATGTCGCGAACCTGCTCGAGAGTCTGTCCCTGTTTGGGTTTTCCTTCAAATTCAAACACGCCATAATCGGCCATGGACATTGCTCCGGCACTTACGCTTTGGGCAAGCTGATTTTGGTTGACATCAAGGTCGATAAGACCTGCCATCCCGTTGTAAAGCACTGAAGCAACGATTGTTGCAGCTTCTGATTCAGCATCGCGGGCAGCGGGGAATCTCCATCCCATAGTTATATATTCCGCTTCCGGTCCATATACTTCGGTCGATACTGGAGAGGTGATGGGAGCTTCCGGCTTGCAGTTGAGTGCCGGCACGGAAGGATTCGGCTTCCAGTCACCGAAATACTTCTCCACAATCTTCATAAACTCGTCCGGATTGATGTCACCGGCAACGCAAATTGCGCAGTTGTTGGGGACATACATTGTCGAGTACTGCTTCTTGATGGCCGTCATAGAAGGATTCTTGAGGTGCTCGGTAGTACCTATTACAGTCTGTGTTCCATAAGGATGGTTTTTGAACAGGAGCGACATAAATGCCTCCGTGCTCTTCTCTGAATCCATCACACTGTACATATTCTTCTCCTCATAAACAGTTTCAAGCTCTGTATGGAATCCCCTCAGTACCAAATTCTTGAAGCGGTCTGCTTGAATCTTCGCCCAATTCTCAACCTGGTTTGAAGGGATGTTTTCTGTATAGCTGGTGCGGTCTTCGGAAGTCGAAGCGTTCGAGCCGGTAGAGCCGATGAGAGCCATCGCCTTGTCATATTCGTTGGGAATTGCATACTTTGAAGCCTCAAAACTCAGGGAGTCTATCTTGTGGTAAATCGCAAGGCGCTCGGCATTGTCGGTTTTTGTCCTATAGACGTTGAACAATGCCTCGATGGAGTCCAGGAGGGGTTTCTCAGCCGCATAGTCGGAAGTTCCGATTGTGGGCGTCCCCTTAAACATCATGTGCTCAAGATAATGGGCAAGGCCGGTATTGTCGGCGGGGTCGTTTTTGCCTCCGTTGCGAATCACGATGTTGGTTTGAATGCGGGGCTGCTCCTTGTTGATGGACATATACACTTTCAATCCATTGTCTAAGGTGTAGATGCGTGTCTGCATCGGGTCCCCGGGGACGGTTTCAAATTTCTGGCCGCCACACGACACAAGCAAAAACATCGCAGTCGCAGCAGCCACAAAAGTCACAAAAAGTTTTTTCATATCAGTCAAGTTATATTATTCTGTGGATTTTTTCATCCGAAATGTACCCTGTTCAATCAATCTTGCAGCCACTTCAAAGCAAACCTTCACCATAATGAAGAAGTATCGCTGATAATTGTATTTTCCTTGCTCATCCTTGATTCTCAGTTCAGGTATTTCATCCCATTCGACCATACATTTGTGCACCTTGCGCAAATCGGAGTAACGCTCCCCGCCATCCTCGTTGCTGCGTACATATCCTTCTGATTCCAGATGTGAACGCCAACGGATAAATTCGGTGCGGGCTATGTTCTCGACAAGTATCTTGTCTGCATCTTCAAGGGTGCCGTTCCCTATCTGTTCGGCGAGTGCATTGAGTCTCTCCATCGTCTTTTTCCTGTGGAAATGATCAAAATCGATACCGAGAAGCATAAGATTGCTCATGATGTGCATACAGTGGGAAACCATCGTAGAGTAATGTCTTCTGGCGTGATTGACATGCTTGATATCAAACCGATAATCCGAAAGGTTGGGATCTGAACGTCCGGCAAGCTCGGCCTGGTAACTATTGAAGAACTCCTGAAGTCCTTTGGCAAGTAATCTGTTGAAGATGATATTGTATCTGAATATCTCCAGTTTGGTGCCAAACATTACAAGTTCACAATTCGATGCAGAGCCGTTATGGCCGTTGTAGAAATCGATAACCCCCTTGACATATTCTTCGTGCTTGCGATGATAGCAGCGCACAAGAATCACAACCTTCTTCTTTGAGCCGCTCCT
>JABUTQ010000333.1 GCA_021443605.1 Bacteroidales bacterium
ATTTTGTCTTCTTCGGAGGCGATATCACTGAATTTGGCTCCGACAAGGAGATTTCCCTTGCCAAAAAATTGATAGACCGTCTTGAAGTCCCATACTATGTCCTGGCCGGAAATCACGATGCCAAATGGTCTGAAAGCGGGTGCAATACATTCGCAAAAGTGTTTGGATATGAGACGGTTGACTTTGTAAAGAATGGGATTCGTTTCCTTGGATGCAACAGCGGCCCCAATATGAGAATGGCTCCGGCGCTGATGCCTCACGAGGCGCTTGTATGGCTCGACTCCATATCCACCGCGATACCTCCATCGCAGCCGGTGATATTTGTAAACCACTATCCGCAAGATACTTCGATGCTCAATTACTTCCAGGTGGTGGATGCTTTGAAAAAGACCAATATCCAGCTGATTGTGGGCGGTCACTGGCATACCAACAGAGTGCTTGAATATATGGGCGTTCCGGGGATTCTCGGCCGCTCTCCCGATGCAAACAAGACAAGGGAAGTGGGGTATAACATCTTTACGATTGCCGATGGTAAAATCACCGTAAATGAAAAATATGTATCTGAAAATGAGCCGCTTCCTGCCTGGTACGAGCTCCCTTTGAATGCAAAGCCGCGCCACGATGCGCCGGCAGTTTTATCCGACAATCCATACGGCCTTCCCGAAGATTTCCCTTGGATGACATTTGCCGTAAATCAAGAATATCCCCAAATACAGGAGGTTTGGCGTGTGCAGGATGAAAGCGATATCGGAAGCGGTGCCATAATTAGTGGTAAATCAGTTATTTATGCCAATACGCAAGGCAAGATAAAAGCAATTTCCGCCGAAACTGGAGCACCGATTTGGGAATACGCCACCGGCGGCAAGATTTTCTCAACTCCGGCAACAGACGGAAGCCGTGTGGTAGTGGGCTCGTGCGATACTTTTATCTATTGTTTTGATATAAGGAACGGCAAGGTGTTGTGGCGTTTCAAATGCGATAAATCGGTTTTGGCGTCACCGACAATCTTCAACGGGAAATGCTATATCGGGGCCTCGGACGGCACTTTCAGGGCTATCGACATGAAGAGCGGCAGTCTGGTGTGGAGATACAACAAAGTGGCGGGATTTGTAGAGGACAAGGCTTATGTGGATAAGGATTACGTAGTGTTCGGAGATTGGGCAAACACACTCTATTGTCTTGATACAAAGACAGGTAAAGAAAAATGGACTTGGAAGACGAAGGGGAGCAGGATGTATTCTCCCGCCGCAGTTTGGCCGGTAAGGGTCGGCAACGCCATTTATATCACCACTCCGGAGCGCAAGACATATTGTATTGACATCCGCAACGGCATCACGGCGTGGAGTGAAACCGGAGGCAGGGAAAGCATCGGCACGTCTGCCACTATGGACAAGATATTTGTAAAGACTATGTTCAGCAGTCTGATTGCTTTCAATGCCGATATGGCAGCAGCAAAGAAGGCGTGGGAGGTGAAAACGGATCTTGGCTACGATATCGCCCCCACTCCAACAGCTTCATACATAGATAATAAGACCAAGAAAGAATATCTATATGTCCCTACAGACAAAGGCAATGTTTTCTGCTTTGATGCCTCAAACGGCTCTTTGGTATGGGTGCACAAGATATCAGTCGCATTGATAAATTCTATAGTGCCGCTCAAAGACGGGAAACTCCTCGTGAGCACGATGGATGGTGTCGTTACTATATTGAAATAATTTTTATATCTTTGCGCGTTTTTAATTAGAACAAAATGCTGACATTAAAACTTTTGAGAGAACAGCCTCAATATGTCATTGATAGACTGGCTGTTAAGAATTTTGACGCAAAAGAGATAGTAGAGAAGATCCTTGATGCTGACAAGCAACGCAGAGCAATTCAGGGAGAGCTTGACAACTGCCTCGCAGAGCAGAAAGTGAAAGCCGGACAGATAGGGATGATGATGAAATCCGGCGACAAGGCCGGCGCAGAGTCGGTAAAGCAAGAAGTTGCACAACTCAAAGATAAATCTAAATCGCTTGACGAAAAGTTGTCGGAGACCGAAAAAGAGCAGAATGCTCTCCTGGTGCTCCTTCCCAACCTCCCCTGTGAGATGGTTCCGCTGGGAAAGGGTGCAGAAGACAATGTCGTAGTTAAGTTGGTTGACAATATCCCTACTCTTCCTTCAGATGCACTTCCCCATTGGGAATTGGCCAAGAAGCTGGATATCATAGACTTCGATCTTGGAGTCAAACTCACCGGCGCAGGATTTCCGGTTTATAAGGGAAAGGGGGCGAGAATGCAGCGTGCCCTCATCAACTACTTCCTCGACCACAATACCGCAGCGGGTTATCTTGAAGTTGAGCCACCGGTAATGGTGAACGAGGCTTCGGGCTTCGGCACAGGGCAACTTCCCGACAAAGAGGGGCAGATGTATCATGTAGGTCTTGACGGTTTTTACCTTGTCCCCACTGCAGAAGTGCCTGTTACCAATATTTACAGGGACGTTATCCTTGCAAAATCTGATTTCCCGGTAAAAATGACCGCATATACCCCTTGCTTCCGCCGCGAGGCAGGTTCTTATGGCAAGGATGTCCGCGGGCTCAACCGCCTTCATCAGTTTGACAAGGTGGAAATCGTGCAGCTCGCCCTTCCTGAGGAGTCTTATGCCGCCCTCGATGGGATGGTGGCTCACGTGGAGCAGCTCGTAAAAGAGCTCGGCCTTCCTTACAGGATACTCCGTTTATGTGGTGGCGATATGAGTTTCACCTCGGCAATCACCTATGACTTTGAGGTTTACAGTGCCGCTCAAGGAAGATGGCTCGAAGTGAGCAGCGTCTCAAACTTTGAAAGCTATCAGGCAAATCGTCTCCATCTCCGCTACAAGGACGAGAACGGCAAGACACAACTCGCCCACACCTTGAACGGAAGTTCTCTCGCATTGCCTCGAATTTTGGCCGCATTGCTTGAAAATAACCAGACCGCAGATGGGAAAATCGTTGTCCCTGAGGTGCTTAGAAAGTACACTGGTTTTGAGTTCATCGATTAGCGAGTGTATCGGTATTTGATGAACGAAAGGCAGCGAAT
Source organism: Bacteroidales bacterium (assembly GCA_021443605.1). Classification (GTDB taxonomy): domain Bacteria; phylum Bacteroidota; class Bacteroidia; order Bacteroidales; family UBA932; genus Equibacterium. Next base: position 3,064 of record JABUTQ010000333.1, read on the forward strand.
CATAATGGGAATTGACCCCGGAACCAATCTAATGGGTTACGGGGTTATTCTTGTGGATGCAAAGAAAGTCCATTTTGTGGATATGGGGATTATCGACCTCAGAAAGGAGAGCGACCATTTCGTAAAACTCAGGAGAATATTCAATGAGATTGGCGACCTTATGGAGAAATATGCTCCAGACGATATCGCCATCGAAGCCCCTTTTTATGGCAAGAATCCGCAAGTTATGCTCAAGCTCGGCAGGGCGCAGGGGGCAGCAATCGCTGCTGCACTGCATCGCCAGATTCCCGTTTTTGAATATGCCCCGAGAAAAGTGAAGATGGCAATCACCGGCAAAGGAGCTGCTTCAAAGGAGCAGGTAAAAGAGATGATGGAGCGCACACTTGACGTACACCTCGAGATTAAATATCTCGATGCCTCTGATGCTCTGGCAATTGCGATGTGCCATTACTATCAGCTCACATCTCCGCTGGCGGATGTCGGGGCTTCAACTTCTTGGGAAAAGTTCGTCAAATTGCACTCGGACAGAATAATCAAATAAATTTTTATCATCACATTTTAACCTTTCGGAATATACGCAGTCTAATAGTGCGTAAAAATAATTTTAGATAGTATTTATGAGACTTAGAAATGTACTGGCAGCGACATTAATTTTCTTTTCGGCTGCCTTGGCTTCGGCCCAGACATTTACTTTGACAGGCAGGTTTTTAGATGAGAGCACAGGTGCTCCCGTGGAGTATGTTACAGTGTCTGTGACAAAACAGAATTCCACTAACGTGATCTCTTACGACCAGACAAACGCAAAGGGAGAGATTACCTTAAAGAAGGTTCCTGCAGGTACTTTTGTACTGAAGGCAGATTTGCTTGGTTATGAGACGCTTACCAAAGAAATTAAAGTGGAGAAGGATATGAAACTTGAAGATATCAAGATAAAGCCATCGACAACTTACTTGGAAGCAGCCACAATTTCGGATGTCGGAAATCTGATCGTGGTTAAGAAAGATACGGTGGAGTACAATGCTTCGCTCTTCAAGACCATGGACAACGATATGCTTGAGGATCTCCTCAAAAAGCTCCCGGGCGTAGAGGTGTCTTCTGACGGAACAATCACTGCTAATGGTAAGGATATCAGCAAGATAAAGGTTGACGGAAAGACTTTCTTCCTCGACGATCCCCAGCTTGCATCCAAGAATCTTCCCGCAAAGATTATAGACAAAGTCAAGGTAATTGAGGAGAAATCGGAACAAGCCAAGTTTACCGGAATTGATGACGGCGAAGAGGAGACAATACTCGACCTTTCAATCCAGAAGGGGATGATGGACGGCTGGCTCGGTAATTTGATGGCCGGTGGCGGTGTTGATTTGCAGAACGTTCCCGAGGGCAAGTCTTTTTCAGATGTAAATGCAGCCCGTTTCCAGGGAAGTGCTATGGTGGCTCGTTTCGGTGACAATCTTTCTGTCGCAATCCTTGGAAATGTCAACAATACCAACAACAGAGGATTCAATGATCTGGCCGGCGGTATGATGGGTGGAATGCGTGGCGGCGGAGGCGGAATGGGTATGGGCGGAATGGGAGGCGGCTTCGGCGGCTTCGGTGGCAATGGAATCAGTACATCCTATATGGGCGGCGGTAACGTTACCTTGAGTTTTGGAAGTGACTCAAAATCAGAGTTTTCGGGTAATTACCTTTATAACGGCAACGAAAAATACGTTGAAGAGGTTTCTTCAAAGCAGACACTGATGAAAGAAGGTTACACCCTCCTCAATGACCAGTCCGGCAATGATTACACGAACACCTACGGACATCGCGCCGGTATCCGTCTCGACTGGAAGATTTCAGATGCATCGTCAATTATGTTCACTCCGCAATTCAACATCGGTTACGGAAACTTCCTTGAGCAGTCTAATACATCTACAAGAAACAAGGCGGAGAATGGTGACATAACCAACGTGAACAGCGGACTTTCAAAGAACAACGGTAAGAACAACTCTCTGAGCACAAGCGGAGAACTCCTTTGGCGCCAGAGGCTCGGCAAGGCCGGCAGAACATTGTCTCTCAGTGTAAACTATTCATATTCAGATAATAAGATTGATGGGTTGAATTATTCATTGACAAATTATTACAATGGTGATGACTATACGACCAATATCATCGATCAAAATTACCTTCAGAAGCAGAATTCCTACAGAAT
>JABUTQ010000325.1 GCA_021443605.1 Bacteroidales bacterium
GACTATCGTTGGCAGCTCATCCGTACCAAGATTATGACTGAGCAGAATCTTAAAGTTTCCAAGGAAGATATGGAAAAGGAGGCTCAGTCTGTTGCCGCTTACCAGTTTGCAATGTATGGCCTCAACAATGCCCCCGCAGACCAGATAAAGTCATTCGCTGAAAGGATTCTATCAGACAATGAGCAGGCAAGGAGAATCTACGAAAAGGTCGAAAACGATATCGTTATGAACTATATCCGCAGCATCGTCTCTCTCGACAAGAAGAAGACGACTGTTGAGAAAATGCGCGAAATGAACAAGTAATCAGTTGTTTATGAGGACTGAATTTGACAAGTATGCTATTGGCCATTGTGGGATTTCGTCAATGACTCTGGATAGTTTCAAGTCGGTGACTGCATCCTATATGAATCCTATGATTATAGAGGAGCGCCAGCTGAACGTAGCCCAGATGGATGTGTTCTCGAGATTGATGATGGATCGCATCATCTTCCTCGGGTGCCCCATTACCGATGAGGTGGCAAACATCATCCAGGCGCAGCTGCTATTCCTCGACAGCAATGGAGCAGACAGCGACATTATGCTCTATATCAATTCCCCGGGAGGCAGCGTCTATTCGGGGCTCGGCATCTACGATACTATGCAGATAATCAGTGCCGACGTCCAGACAATCTGCACAGGGATGGCAGCCTCTATGGCTGCCGTGCTCCTCGCCGCAGGTGAGAAAGGGAAGAGATATGCCTTGAAGCACTCCAGGGTGATGATTCACCAGCCTCTTGGCGGAGCGGAAGGTCAGGCATCAGATATCGAAATCACTGCAAGAGAGATACTTAAACTCAAGAATGAGCTTTATGAAATCCTCGCTGAGCACACCGGCAAGACTCTTGATGAGATTGTCAAGGATGCTGACCGTGATTTTTGGATGACCTCTTCGCAGGCCCTTTCGTACGGAATGATAGACGAAATCCTCACAAAAGAGAAACGCACCAATGGCTAAGAAGAACAATGGCATTGAAAGATGCTGCTTTTGCGGCCGTACGTCCAATGATGTTCCCCTTCTGATTTCAGGAGGGGATGCCCATATATGCAGCGATTGTGCAGAGGCTGCATTCCAGGCTTGTGAAGAGATTCTCGGCCCTTCCAACAAAAAGAGCACAATCAGGAGCAATGGCCCAATCAAGGGGGATATGACCTTGAAGAAGCCGCGCGAAATTTATGAATTTCTCAGCCAGTATGTGATAGGACAGGATTCGGCCAAAAAGGTGCTTTCCGTGGCGGTCTATAACCATTACAAGCGAATCAATTCCGATAGCGACGAACTGATAGAAAAATCGAACGTTCTTCTCGTGGGGCCTACCGGTACAGGTAAAACTCTGTTGGCCAAGACTATAGCCAAGATGCTCAACGTGCCGTTCGCCATTGTTGACGCCACTGTCCTCACTGAGGCTGGCTATGTTGGAGAGGATGTGGAATCTATCCTCACCCGTCTGCTCCAGGATGCCGACTATGACGTCAGGAAGGCAGAAAGGGGCATCGTCTTCATAGACGAGATAGACAAGATTGCCCGCAAGAGCGACAACCCCTCAATTACGAGAGATGTGTCTGGCGAAGGTGTTCAGCAGGCGCTTCTGAAAATCATCGAAGGGAGCATCGTGAACGTCCCGCCGCAAGGTGGACGCAAGCATCCCGAGCAGAGGATGATAGCCGTGGATACAAACAATATCCTATTTATCTGCGGTGGTGCATTTGAAGGAATTGAAAGGAATATCGCTCAAAGACTCAATACCCAGGTGGTTGGATTCGGAGCCCAGAAGAATAGGCAAAACTTCGACAAGAACAATCTTACCCAGTATATTGCTCCTCAAGATCTTCGTTCATACGGGCTTATTCCGGAGATTATCGGACGACTTCCAGTGCTTACCCATCTCGATCCGCTCGACCGTGATGCCTTGAGGGCAATCCTCACAGAGCCGAAGAACTCCCTCATCAAGCAATATACTGAGCTCTTCAAACTTGATGGAGTGAAGCTGGTAATAAAGCCGGAAGTGCTTGATTACATTGTAGATACGGCTATAAGTTTCAAACTTGGCGCGAGAGGGTTGAGGACTATATGCGAAGCGATTATGCTTGATGCGATGTTCGATATGCCTACGGATGCGAAGAAGACCTTCACTATTAATCTGGATTATGCCAAGAGCAAGGTGGATTCATTCTCATCCCGTTTTATAGCGGAAGAATAAAGCTAATTATACTATGAGCACTAAAACCACGAAACAGAATTTTTTGCAGCGCAACAACAAGGTTATCTATATAACCATACTCTCTGTCTTGACTTTGTTTTTGTTGCTGGGATATATCCCTGCGATGAAACCTTATTGCAGTTGGGTGACTCCTCCGGTGGCTTTGTTCCTTGGATTGGTTTTCGCCCTGCTCTGTGGTCAGGCATTTCCACAATTCAATAAGAAGCTATCCAAATATCTGCTCCAGTATTCGGTAGTGGGGCTTGGGTTCGGAATGAACCTTCAGGCATCTCTCGCATCGGGAAAGGAGGGGATGGCTTTTACAGTCATTTCAGTGATTGGAACACTGGTAATCGGCTGGTTTATAGGTCGTAAGATTTTGAAGGTGGATAAAAATACATCTTATCTGATTAGTTCAGGTACGGCAATATGCGGGGGTAGTGCCATAGCGGCAGTGGGACCGGTGCTCAAGGCAAAGGACAGCGAGATGTCCGTGGCTCTCGGCACTATTTTTATCCTCAATGCGATAGCCCTTTTTATCTTTCCCCCTATCGGAGAGGCACTTGGGATGACACAGCAGCAGTTCGGTACCTGGGCAGCAATTGCAATTCACGATACCAGTTCGGTTGTTGGAGCAGGTGCGGCTTTTGGAGAGGAAGCGTTGCAGGTTGCTACCACAATCAAGCTTACCCGTGCCCTTTGGATTATCCCTCTCGCTTTGTTTACTGCATTGATTTTCAAGAATAAAGGGCAGAAGATTTCCATCCCTTGGTTCATCTTCTTCTTTATCCTTGCAATGGTGTTCAATACATACGTGCTTTCACTTTCAGAAACCGGAATGGCCATTGGTGCAGGAATCAACTCACTTGCCCGTAAATCGCTCACTGTCACACTGTTCTTTATTGGCGCTTCCCTTTCGCGCGATGTGCTGAAGGCGGTAGGGGTGAAGCCTCTCATTCAAGGCGTTCTCCTTTGGGCTGTAATCAGCCTGAGCACCCTTGCATATATCTATTGGGTTTAGAATTCATCCTGAGCGGGTTCGTGGAGATTCTTCCCCTTCGCTCTGTCAGGGTCAGAATGACGATAATTGATTGTCAAGTAACTATCGCGCCTTTCTCATTCCGGGAATGCCGGTTAGCGAGCCCATCAGATTGCCCATATCAGCGATGCGGGACATCCTCTCTTTCCAGCTGAGTTTGCCGATTGGCCATTCAATAAAATCCATCTCCTTTTCCTCTTTGCTGACTGGCCTTGTGGGGAAAATCATATCTTCGTGAGCACGAGGTACATCCACCTCTTTCCCATGCAGCAGCCAATGGGTGCGCCAGAAGATAGTTCCAAGCAATCCCGGAACTGCCTTCAAGACAAGCGATTTGTTGCGTATAGGATGCAACTGGTCCGTTACGATGCCAAGAGAATTTGATACGGCATTCAAGCACTCTGCCGGGTCGCAACATCCTCGAATAGGGAAGGTTGCAATTGAAAGAATCTCTTCTCCGCAACATTTGCCCATTACCATAATATTGCATTTTAGGGCGAGAATATCCTCTTTTGTATATGGTTTTCCATCTTTGTCAAACCAATATCGCTTGCCATCCACTTCAATTCCGCTCCCCTCTATCAGCACAAGAGGCTTGGTTATATGTTTGTGTCTGGCGGGGCCGTATGATGCCGCCTCAAACCCCATCGCAACAGAGGATAGGCAGCCGCCCACGCACTGTTGCTCAATTCTGAAGGCCATATCGGGCGTAACAGCGTTTATATCAGTTATTTTAGGTGTACCGCTTCTGTTATGTCCGGCAAGGGCCAGAACGTGTGGAAATTTCTCGTGGACTGTGCCGCGCATCATTGAAGGAGATGCCGGTCGGAATTTCTTTACCCGCACTTCACCAATAATCTCAACCTCCTTGCTTCCAAATCCCCTTCTGTCTGCCTCTTGAATAAGAGCATTCTCATTTGGGTCGAAGCCCATCATATAAGTAGTGAGACGGTCTGCCTCAACCGAATGGTTGGATGCGACAATCATCCGCATATCCACCGGATCGACGGGGGCTGGGGTGTTCCCTTCGCCTCCGATTATACCGTCTATCAGCACCAAGTCGGGCTTGAAGAGATAGAGCATATCGGTCAGCTTCTTGTTTATCGCGTGCGAATGGTTACGCTCTCGCAGAAAATACGGGATTGTTCCCATCGAATTTTTGAATCCAAGTGTGACACCCGTATAAATATTGGTCTTCATTTTGGGCACAGAAACATAGTATGCTTCTCCGTTCACTACTGCATCAAAAGTGTCCGGGATGAGAATCTCTTTCATTACCTCCGCCTTCGGGAGCAGGTATCGAACAACCGGTCTCCTCTCAAGTGCAACCAGCTCTGTACCATAGCGTTTTGCTATCCGGTCGTAGCCCGCAATCTTGAAAGATGCGGTGGTAGGAAAAGGTTTCCCTGAAGATTCGGCGATAATCAGGTGGCCGTGCCGCTTGCTGAACCAACAAACGACGGCATCGAATACGCGAGGGTCGGTCGTTTCGGGAAAATCGGTGTTGCCGTTGGCATCGTAATAGCCTGCATTGTGGAACACGTTTACCAGATTTGGCTTGAGAATCACTGACTTATATCCTTTCAAACATTCAGTTATATTGATTCTCTCATCCAGTTTGTCCAATGCCTTGTGCACCGTATCGCAAATTGCCTTTACATCCTCTCTGGCATAATAATCCTCACTGCCGTAGTTGTGTGGCAGAGTCACGAAATCGTGCAGATAGTTTATCTGCGGAGCATCCTCTATGACAATATAATTTTTCAAAATTATCTCATAATCAAGTGGATAATCTTGTCGTAGTATTTTTTGTACGGCCTGTATCGCATCGGCAAATCGATTCGCTGTGACTTCTTTATCATACTCTTGGCGTGGCTGAATGTCTGGAATGTGAGCTTGCCGTGATAGCTTCCCATACCGCTTTC
>JABUTQ010000263.1 GCA_021443605.1 Bacteroidales bacterium
AAAGACTGGGATGTCCGTGACGTTGCCGTTCAGCAGGTTCCTTCGCACGTGGGGGTTACGGAGCAGGACTTTATTGCAGGGACAACATACACTACTCCTTCGAAAAATAAAACAGATTCAGAAAAGTATGGCGTCATCATAAATGAAACGACCTTGAATTTTAAGAGCGACTTCTATGTGGACCATATTGATGAGAAAGGAAACAAGGTCGTCAAACTTTACTCCGACGTCAATTTCAACAACAGCAAGTCCGGTGATACATATCTTGTGATAAAGATGCCCGAAGGATATGTCCTCGACTGCCAGGGGCACACCTTTACCAGCGTACATTCGGATTGCCTGAACTGCAAGATTGTCTTCGACAGCTCCTGCTGCATCAACATCCCCGAAGGCTGCGCCTACCCCGAATGTATGCAGTAGCCCCGTCATCCTGAGCGAGTTCGTCATCCTGAGCGCAGCGAAGGATCCCCTCGAATAGCCGTCATCCTGAGCGCAGCGAAGGATCCCCCCGAATAGCGCGGAGATTCTTCACTTCGTTCAGAATGACGGCCTTGTCATCCTGAGCGTCAGCGAAGGATCCCCTCGAATAGCGTGGAGATTCTTCACTTCGTTCAGAATGACGGCCTTGTCATTCTGAGGGCTTTAGCCCGAAGAATCTCCCTTAAAACAGCTCTCCGAAAAAGTCTCCGACTGATTTGTCGTCGTCATTGGCGGATTTTGCTTTCTTGCTGATTCTGCCTCTCTTTTTTGCAGGTTTTTCTGCTTCTGTCGTTTTTACTTCCTCTGCAGGATTGCCCGTTTCTGCCGGCTTTTCAGCTTCAGCAGCGGTGACAGCAGCAGCGTCTTCTTGTGTATCTTTCGTGGTCGTTCCCATCGCTACAGCAGCAGCGTCTTCCAGCGCAACTTTTGCAACCACAACTTTTGCAGCCATCTCTTCCGCAACGATCTCTTCCGCAACTCTCTCTGCCTCAACAACTTTTGCCGCAACGTCTTTTTTATCCGAATGGCTCACAGCCTGTTTTTTTACCGATTCACGAGCATCTTTGACATTCCCTTTCAGCACTATCTTGTGCGGAGTCACCGACGTGAACTCCACAACATCTTCCGTCAGGTATCTCCACAGTCCGGAATTCGTGGAAATCACCATAGCGTATTGAACGCTGGTCGCAACTTCTCCGATGGTCAGCGCGTGGTAGTCCTTATCACCCGAAATTGCCGCATCCAAATCGTTCAAAGGAATGAATTCATAGAAGATTCCATTGTCCAAAACAAGCAGCATCCCCTCGTCTTCCAGATTGTCTTGAAATGCGTAAAAGCCTGCGGCAGAGCCGTATGTTTTAAGATACCCAATCTCTTTGGCCTTGGTAATCTCCGCATATTTCTCTTTGAGGAAACTATATGAGGCATCTTGGATGCAGAGCTCCACGTCAGGCCAGACATCAGACAGATAATGTGAATTGCCGTATTTGAGCAAGTCCTCTATAAGTTTCAGATTGACAGCCGGATTGCCCGCCAGCATTGTCACTTTCTTGTTGCTGTACTCCTTGCAGATGCTCTGAATCTTCTCTTCCAAATCAGACGACAGCGATACTTTTTTTGATGGAGCTACAAAATGCTCCGAGATGAACGGGGCATTTTCCACCATTATTGCCTGCAAATCTCCAAAGAAAACTTTCCCTTTCAACTCCGGCGCTCCGGTTAATGTGAGCGTAACTGTCTTGCCATCAAGGATTTTTGATTCTGGATTATTCTTGATGTAGGTTGCCAGCATCATCTTCAATCCTCTGTAATGGCAATCGGCAAGATTAGACGGTGTGATTGGGAAAAACCGCTCCTTCGATTTCTCGTTTGCCGCATCGTTTGCACAATAGCGTGTGTGTTCTTCCCACAAGACATTATCCTCTCCGCTCATCACCCTTTCTATGTACGGGGCAAAGGCCTCGTGATTCCTGATAGGGATATGTAACTGAAAATCAGTAATATCCTTTATGTCATTGAAAGTGTGCTGCCTTCCGAAGTAGGTATCGGTGCCACCGACAATCAAACTCTTGAGTACTTTATTCTGCACCTCCAGGGGTTTGGATTTCCAGAAATCAATTTTCTTCAGCGCAGAACGGCAACTGTTCAGAAATATTTTGTTTATCAGTTTCACGGAGTTCAGGTTGTTAGATTGCAAAATTAGTAAAATAAATCGTGTAAGACAGCAAGAGATTTAACATCTATTTTAATTCCAAGATGATAAGAGAGAAAATCGACACATTTTTTGCAAAAAGTCCCCCTCTGTTTCCCGGACAGGGGGAGTCTCAAGGCTTCGGCACGAGGCAGCGAGAGCAGATTGTGCATTATCAGCGAGATATCTGCGTCAAAAGTGGGAGAGGGGATATTTGCCTTCGGGACAAACGATGCCGTGGCTATTTCAAAAAAACGATTTTGGTCGGATTGGCTGTCGGAGGGGAGGAATCCCATTCTGCTGCAGAGGTTTACCATAAACAGAAGATGGAAATTGGCAATCTCCTCTTCTGAGGCATCTTCCAATTCTGCGATAGTTTCGCATAGCCAGGTAAAAAACTGAGTGTCAGACAAATCGTGAAGAATGCTGCGATATAGGACTTCGCTGATGAATATCGCTATCGCATTTTTTCTGATATCTGAACGGAGTGATGGGAGGTCGAGAGCCGGGGAATGTTCTTTCAGAAACAACAACTCCGACTTGGGAGAAGATGTTGTCACCACATTGAGCACACTCAGAGGGTGGAATGCGGCCAGTGTGTGTTTTCCACCCTTTCCGAGCCCCCTCAAAAAAATGGACACTCTCCCTGCTCGGGCATCGATGGCGTGCACTATCGCGCCCGAATCACCATATTTCGTCAGGTGAAGGACTACAACTGTACTTTTTTCAACAGATGACATGAAAGCTGCTCCATCGCCTTCCCACGGTGGGAGATTGCATTTTTCTCTTCAAGGGTAAGCATCGCCATCGTCTTTTCCATCCCTTCGGGGACAAAAATGGGGTCGTATCCGAAACCGAGTTCTCCTTGCGGCTCAAGGGCGATATGCCCCTCGCAACGACCCTCGAAAGTGGTAAGTTCCCCATTTTCAATCAATGCCACAACACATCTGAAACGGGCTGTGCGCCTTGCAAAAGGGACGCCTTCAAGCTCTTTGAGCAGTTTCTGTACGTTCTTTACAGGATCTTTCGGCTCACCGGCATAGCGTGCGGAATATACCCCCGGCTCTCCGTTGAGGCAATCTACCTCCAGCCCCGTGTCGTCGGCAAAACAGGTTTCGTGAAACATATCCCAAATGAATTGAGCCTTTTCAATGGCATTTTCGGGAATGGTAGTGTGAGTTTCGGGCACATCATTTGTAAAGCCCCTGTCGGATGGGAGTGTGATTTTGAACGATGGGCCAAGGACTTTCCCGGCCTCAATGAGTTTATTCCGATTGCAGGAAGCGAATATTATCTCCATAAATTTTAGAATTGCCCCCAAAGATATTATTTTTGCGTCATTAATAGTACAATATAATGAAGAAAATATGCGTTATGGTGATGCTCGCTCTCGGCATTTTCGGGGCGGCAGGTCAATCAAAAAATTTTACGCTCGCACAAAGTCTTGATATTCAAAACTCTATCTTGGCAAGGCTTGCAGATGAATATGTAGATTCCGTGAAGTTCGATGCAATAATGATGAAAGGCATTGAAGCGATGCTTGCAGAGCTCGATCCATACACCGTATATTATCCCGAAGAGTTGGAGGAGAACCTTGAAATGATGACTACCGGCATCTACGGCGGAGTGGGAGCGGTAATTAAGAAGCGCGTGGGCGAGGCAGTGGTGATAAGCGAGCCTTATTTCGGTTCACCTGCGGTAAAGGCGGGCATCCAGCCGGGCGACAGCATCATTGCAATCGACGACATCCCCGTCTATGGCGAGACCTCTTCCGAAAGCTCATCCAGAATGAAAGGACAGGCCGGCACAACAGTCCGCTTCAAGGTAGTTAAGGGGCGTACAAAAGACACCATAAACTATGAAGTGCTCCGCGAGAGGATTCACGTGAGCGATGTTCCATACGGCGCAATTGTCCGTGATTCAGTTGGTTATATCGTAATATCGGGCTTTACCCAGAATGTCACCAGAGAGCTCCGTGAAAAGGTGCTGGAATTGAAGGGCCAAGGAGCAAAAAGGCTTGTTCTCGATCTTCGCGACAATGGTGGTGGATTGATGGACGAGGCGGTGAAGATGGCTTCGCTGTTCGTTCCTGTCGGGACGATGGTTGTCTCTTCAAAGGGCAAGGCAGACGGTATGACAAAAAAATACTACACGAAAGATCAGCCGGTGGATACCACAATCCCGATTATGGTGCTCGTAAACAGTTCAACAGCCTCTTCTTCCGAAATCGTGGCCGGAGCTTTGCAGGATCTTGACAGAGCAACTATCGCAGGAACAAGAACTTACGGCAAGGGACTCATACAATCTATGCGACCTACCACCTATAACGGCACATTGAAACTTACCACAGGAAAATACTACACTCCGAGCGGAAGATGCGTCCAGGCCATCGATTACAGCCACCGCAATTCCGACGGAAGCGTGGGACACATTCCCGATTCCCTCACCCACGAATTCAAGACCAAGAAGGGGAGAACGGTAAAGGATGGCGGCGGAATCACCCCCGACATCACAATCGAAGGGGAATCTTACAGCCGCACGGCCTATTCTCTCGTGGTCAATGACATTTTGGGAGAATACGCCATTCGCTATTTCGTGAGCCATCCTCAGATTGCTCCCGTTGCAGAATTTTCTCTCTCAGATGCTGAATATGAGGAGTTTGTGAAATATGCCGCAGCGCAGGACGTCGATTTCAGAAGCGGTCTGCAGGCAGAAATGGACAACTTGGTGAGGATTGCCAAGTTTGACGGAATGTACGAGGGGTGCAAGGCCGAGCTTGATGCTTTGACTGCAAGGGTAAATATGGGTAACGAAAATCTCCTTCGTGAGCTCAGAAAAGAGATTCAGCCATTGTTGGAGCACGAAATCGTTGTAAGATATTACTTCTCAGGCCCTGCCACCGTGGTCGCAATGAAGGACGACAAACAGCTCTTCAAGGCGTTGGATTCTTTCAAATAGAGGACTTACATATCAGCCTTTTCGATTGAAAAGGTTATGTTGTTG
>JABUTQ010000069.1 GCA_021443605.1 Bacteroidales bacterium
CATCTTATCGGTTATACGACCGATGTCGCCGTATCGACGATTATAGACAACTCCCTCAATGTCGGGAGGTTATTCTATGACGAATCGGTCAAGAGCGCGGCAGATTCCGCCTCTGCGGTGGTCTATAGGCAAGAGCCTTCTTTCAAGGAGATTCTCGGAGAGAATGGCCATCCTACATTGAAAATGGGCGAAGCCGTCACACTTTATCTCACGTTAGACCAAAGCAAGATTGGCAAATAACGAAGACATAATCCTCGAAGAAGAGCAGGAGATGTATGAGCATTTCCGCTTTGATGTCGATAAAGGGCAGGCTTTGCTCCGTATCGACAAATATCTTTCCACACACCTTGAACAGACATCCCGTCACCGCATACAGCTTGCAATAGAGAGTGGCTATGTGCGTGTAAATGACCGCATTATAAAGAGTAATTATAAAGTCAAGCCCCTTGATATCATTACCATCGTCCTTCCTTATCAGAGGCGGGGGATGGAGGTGCGTCCGGAAAATATCCCCTTGGATATCATTTATGAAGATGAAGACGTGCTGGTTGTGAACAAGCCGGCAGGTCTTGTGGTACATCCGGGCGTGGGGCATTATAGCGGCACCCTCGTCAATGCGCTCGCCTTCCATCTGGGAATAGATCCCGCTGCCATGGGGGATGAGGAGAGAAGCGGGATGCTGGTCCACAGGATAGACAAGGATACTTCTGGTTTATTGGTAGTCGCAAAAAATGAACAAGCCCAGATGTCCCTTGCCGGGCAGTTTTTCTACCATACCGTTGACAGGAAATATGTTGCGATAGTCTGGGGAAACGTTGAGCAGGACGAAGGGACGATTGAGGGGAATCTGGGGCGCGACCCCAACGACCGCTTGCGTTTCAAGGTATTTCCGGACGGGAGCCAGGGGAAGAGGGCAGTCACCCATTTCAGGGTGCTGGAGCGTTTCGGATATGTTACTCTTGTGGAGTGTGTCCTTGAAACAGGGCGCACCCATCAGATAAGGGTGCATATGAATTATATCGGCCATCCGTTGTTCAATGACGACCGCTATGGCGGAGACAGGGTGCTGAAAGGACCAATCTATACAAAGTATAAACAGTTCATAGACAATTGTTTCGAGATTCTTCCGCGCCAGGCATTGCATGCAAAAACCCTCGGGTTTGAGCATCCGCGCTCGCACGAGAGGGTCTTTTTCGATAGTCCGGTTCCGGACGATATGGTGGCTCTCATCCAGAAGTGGAGAAACTACTTCTCAGTGATGAAAAGCCGTATGGAAGAGTAGAATGCTGGGAGATTCTTCCCGAAAGAGTCTAATTTCTGAACCTATAATCTCCGAAATACCGGATTGTATCCAGATAAACCGAAGTGACGGTAATCTCCGCACGACCATTGTCGTAAATCAAAATTTCGTACTCATAGCTCCCTTCAATGTCGTGAGTTTTGATTCTTATAGTGAAGTGGTCTCCAGAGTGCCTTTGCTTCATACTGTCTATCGTGCTGCGGAAGTTGAGCCCGTGTCCGCCACCATAGGGTACCATTGATGCTTCTCCATAATATGGGAGGTCTGACACTATTTCGTCGCCAAGAACGGAAACGCTATAACTTGAATTCAACGGCGCACTTAACCCGCGCTGGGGAATCATATAATTTACATCAATATAAAAATCTTTTTCATTGATGTCTGCCTTAATGATTTCCATGTTCTTTTTCATCTCGGCCTTTTCAGCGGGTGTAAGTTTTACCGGGCCGCATCCGGTAAATCCGCAGATGAATATTGATGAAATCAGCAATAAAAATGTTCTCTTAATTTTCATTTTCGATATTATTGGTTGTTTATTTGAATGATATTTCCATTTCAGAAACGACTTTGGCGGCGGCTTTCGCTGCTGCTTCTGCAAAATCGTCCTCTTTTGACGCATAGATTATTCCGCGAGAGGAGTTTACGAGCATCCCGCAGTCTTTAGTGAAACCGGCAGCTGCCACTTCTGCGATGGTGCCTCCCTGAGCTCCCACACCGGGGACGAGCAGGAAATTGTCCGGGCAGAACTTGCGTATTCCGCTCAGCATCTCGGCTCTTGTGGCTCCCACCACGAACATCAGGTTGTTTGTAGTGCCCCACTCGGATGCTGTCTCGATAACTCTTTGATACATAGGTTTTGATGTGTCGTCATTGCCAGTATATAGCTCAAAATCGACAAAAGAGGGATTGGATGTGAGTGCAAGCACAATCGCCCATTTGTCCTTATATTCGAGGAATGGGGCGATGCTGTCTTTTCCCATATACGGTGCAAGTGTCACCGCATCGCAATCCATTGTTTCGAAAAAGCATTTGGCATATCTCTTGGCGGTGTTTCCGATGTCGCCGCGCTTGGCATCTGCAATTACGAAGAGCTCCGGGTAGTGCTCCTTGATATAGGCGACAGTCATTTCAAACTGCTTCCACCCTTCAGTGCCACAAGCCTCGTAAAAAGCGGTATTCGGCTTGTAAGCAACTGCATATTTCGCAGTAGCATCCACAATTTCGCGGTTGAATGCGAACAACGGATATTGCTCATTTTTAAGGCATTCCGGAATGAGCGCCGGATCCGTGTCGAGCCCGACGCAGAGGTAGCTCTTCTTTGAAAAAATGTTGTTTCTTAAATCCTGATATGTCATAATTTACTTCTCCGAATAGTATTTGTAGAACAAGGCAATAGATTCCATCCCTTTGTAGAACTGGCTCAGGAGATAGCTCTCGTTGGGGGAGTGGATGGTATCTCTTTCGAGACCGAATCCCATAAGAAGGGGATCTGCCTTGAGAATCTGCTGCAAGTCTGCCAAGATGGGGATGCTTCCACCACCGCGGCTCGGAACAGGCTCTATGCCATACACTTCCGCCATGGCTTTTGATGCTGCCTTGTATGCATTAGACGAGATTGGAATCAGGAAGCCGTTGCCGCCGTGGTGCTCCTTCACTTCGACTTTCACATATTTGGGAGCAATTGCCTTGAAGTGTTTTGTAAAAAGTTTTGCAATCTTGTGGCAATCCTGGTTGGGGACAAGTCTCATTGAAATCTTGGCGTGAGCCTCGCTCGGAAGGACGGTCTTTGCCCCTTCGCCGATGAAGCCGCCCCATATACCATTCACATCGAGGCAGGGACGGATGGCTGTGCGCTCCATTGTAGAGAACCCTTTTTCACCCTTTACTTCGTTGATATCCAGGAACTTCTTGTATTCTTCCAAGTCAAACGGAGCACGGGCGAACATTGCCCTCTCTTTCTTTGAAAGCTCCACAACATCGTCGTAAAATCCTTTGACTGTGATGTGGCCGTCCTTGTCAATCAGGGAGTCGATTAGCGAGCACAGCACATTGATGGGGTTTGCGACAGCACCGCCGTAATGACCGCTGTGCAAATCCTTGTTCGGGCCGGTGACCTTTATCTCCATATACGCCAAGCCGCGCATTCCGCAGTTGATTGAAGGCACATTCTCGCCAATCATTGTTGTGTCTGACACCAGCATAATGTCACAGGCGAGCTTTTTCTTATTTGCCTTTGCCCATTCTGCGAGAGACGGCGAGCCAATCTCCTCTTCACCTTCGAGGATAAATTTGATATTGTGCTTGAGGTTGCCGCTCTTTACAAGATACTCAAATGCCTTGATATGCATAAAAGATTGTCCCTTGTCGTCGTTTGCACCGCGTGCATATATGGCCCCATCTCTGATTTCGGGCTCAAAAGGTGCTGATTTCCAGAGCTCTATCGGATCAACGGGCTGCACGTCATAGTGTCCGTAAACAAGCACTGTGGGGAGTTTGGGATTCACCATCTTCTTTGCAAACACCACGGGATGACCGGCTGTTGGGCAGACTTCTGCCATATCGGCCCCGGCCTCGTTCAAGAGGGAAGCCAGTTTCTCTGCACAATTGACCATATCCTCCTTGTGGGCGGGATCGCTGCTGATGGAGGGGATACTGAGAAGTTCAAACAACTCGTTGAAAAATCTTTCTTTGTTGTGTTCAATGTATTGCTTCATAGTAAAATATGTTATATCTACAATATATTTAACAAAGGTAACTTTTTTTTATTATTTTTGCACCCCTTATGGATAGAAAAAGAGTAGAAAATAATATAATAATCTATAAATATGCAAGTTAAAGAAAATATCGTTGATGAATTGAACCGTTCGGTTACAATCATTGTGGAAAAGGCAGACTATGCCGAGTCAAAAAAGAAAAAGTTGAATGACGCACGCCGCAAGGCAGAAATCAGAGGTTTCAGAAAGGGTATGGCTCCAATGTCACTCATCGAGAAACTCTATGGCGGTAGCGCCCTCGGAGAGGCTGTCCAGGAGGTTGTTACGGATTCTTTAAACAAATATGTCGATGACAACAAGCTCAATCTCATCGGAGAAGCTCTTCCAAACGAAGAGGCCGACAAGAACGATTGGGAAAACAGCGAAGAGTTCTCATTCACTTTCGATATGGGAATCTGCCCCGAAATCAACGCCACAGTATCTGCTGAAGATCACATTCAATATCACGAAGTGACCGTTTCCGCAAAGGCCGTTGAAGAATACAAGGAGAATCTTCTCAAGCAGTTCGGCACAATGGAATCCGGAGAAGCCGCCAAGGAAGATGATTTCATCGTCGTCGATTTCGCTCAGGGTGAGACAGTTGTAACAAACGCATACGTCGCCCTCCGCAGCATTGAAGATGCCGACATCAAGGCAAAGTTCATCGGTATCAAAGTGGGGGATGTCCTCGACGTCAACGTAAACGACACATTCAAGAATGAGACCGACAGGGCCGCTATGCTCAAGGTCAAGAAGGAAGAGCTCGCAGATATGGATCCTATCTGGAAGATGACCGTCAAGGAAGTGAAGACTTTCGTTGCCGCAAAGGCAGAACAGGCCACTTTCGACAAAATGTACGGAGAAGGTGTTGTCACTTCTGAAGAGGAGTTCGACAAGAAGGTGAAGGAACAGCTCAAGAGCGAATATGCCGGCGAGAGCGACTACCGTTTCTCAAAGGATGCAAGAGACTATTTCGTGAAGAAGGCAAACATCTCTCTCCCTGAAGGTTTCATCAAGCGCTGGCT
>JABUTQ010000334.1 GCA_021443605.1 Bacteroidales bacterium
AATGCTGAAAACAAGGAATTTGTATCGGCAAGGGACAGATATATCCCCGGCAGGAGCATACGAGGGGCTTTTCAGGCGGAGCTTGAAAGGAACCGGAAACAGGCAGGTAACGCCAAGGTCAAGAAGGTGATAATGCTGATTACCATTGCTGCAGCTCTAATTGCTGCATATTATCTGGCAGAGGGATTTGTGGAGCTTTTGAGATAAATATGATAAGGGTACTTCCGAACAACATAGCAAATCTTATTGCGGCAGGAGAAGTTGTATCCCGGCCGGCATCAGCTGCCAAGGAGTTGATGGAGAACAGCATAGATGCAGGTGCAGACAATATACAGCTCGTAATTCTCGACTCAGGCCGCACTCTTATTCAAGTGATTGACAACGGATGCGGAATGGGGCCGGAAGATGCCGTGTTGTGCTTTGAGCGGCACGCCACCTCCAAGATTGCCGATGCGGAAGACCTTGAAAAGATAATGACTTACGGATTCAGAGGTGAGGCGTTGGCATCTATCGCCGCCGTGGGAGAAGTGGTGCTCAAAACCAGACGGGCACAGGACGAGCTTGGAATACAAGTTACCGCTTCCGCGTCAAAAATCACCGACACCACCCCAGCATCAACTCCTGTCGGCTGCTACATATCAGTCCGAAATCTATTCTACAATATCCCCGCAAGGAGAAAATTTCTCAAGACAGATGCCGCAGAGATGAGGCATATCATCGCGGAATTCAGCCGCGTGGCTCTTGTAAATCCCGACATATCATTCTCCCTGACACATAATGGCAAGATTCTCTACAATCTGAAAAGCACAAGTTCCAAGAAACAGAGAATCATTGACTTATGCGGAAAAGAGCTGAATAGGGAGCTTGTGGATATCGGCACCGACACTTCCGTAGTGAAAATACACGGCTATATCGGCAAGCCCGAAGACGCGCGAAAAAGGCTCGGGAACCAGTTCTTGTTCATCAACGGAAGATTTTTCCGCAGCCCATACTTCAACAAGGCAATATGCAAGCCTTACGAAGGGATGATTCCGGACGGCTATACCCCCTCTTATTTCATCTTTTTAGAGTCAGATCCGTCAAAAATTGACGTAAACATACATCCGGCCAAGACGGAGGTGAAGTTTGAAGACGAAGCCGTTGTCTTCGACATCCTCTCCGCGTGTGTGAGGGAGTCTCTTGGTAAGAATTCGTTTGTGCCGTCACTCGATTTTGATACGGGAACGCAGATAGATTTCCCAATTTCGGGATTCAGGGATTCCGGATACACCGCGCCTCCAAAGGTTAACTACGACCCGCTTTTCAACCCTTTCGAACACGAGTCTCGCCATTTCGACCACCCCTCAAAACTTGATGCAGTTCCGGATGAATATCTGTCTGAAAACAATTTCTACGGGAAGATATTCGAGGACACCACGAATGGAGCATCTCAGGTTATTATCCTTAAAAACAGATACTTGCTCACACCATCGACAGAGGGACTGATGGTTGTGGACCTGAAGAGGGCAAGGGAAAGGATATTCTTCGAGAGATACCTTCCCCTCCTTGCCGAGCGGCAGCAGATTACGCAACAATCTCTTTTCCCTTTGGAGATTGCACTCTCGTCAACAGACCACTCCTGCCTGCTGGAAAACTTGCATATCGCTACTGCTATGGGATACGATATCCGCGATTTGGGAGACAATACGATGATTGTATATGGCGTTCCTGACGGGATGTCGGCAGACGATGCTGAGGTGAAGCAGCAGATAGACGACATAATCGCCCGTATCCAGCAGGGGGGCTTCGAGGAAGACAGCTATGCCGACGCCGCTATGCTTTTGGCCAATTCGGCGGCCCGCATAAACAAAAGAGAAATCACCGTCACTGAGGCTAACTCCATTTTGGATCAATTATTCGCCTGCCACAACTGCGAAACCGCACCAAGCGGCAAGAAATGTGTAACTATCATCTCACTCAATGATTTAACAAAAGGATTATGATGTTTGACAGACCTTCATTTTTGAGTTCGATATCACCGGTTGTAAAAAATCTGGTGATAATCAATACCATTATGCTTATCGGCTCTATGATAATCGGAGACAAGATGTATGAGTATCTTGCGCTGTTTGCCTTCGAGTCTCCTTTTTTTAAGCCGTATCAGCTTGTTTCACACATGTTTATGCACGGAGGGTTCTGGCACTTGTTCTTCAATATGTACACCCTTGTAATATTTGGGACTGTGCTTGAACGGATATGGGGAAGCCGGAAATTTCTGCTCTTTTATTTTGTGACAGGAATCGGCGCCGGTCTGTGTCACGACCTTGTAATGCATATTGAAATTGCAAATGCCGCCGACATTGTGGCACAAAGCCGCCTGCTCGGGACCCCCACAGTGGGAGCATCGGGAGCGATATACGGTGTACTGCTCGGTTACGGAATGCTCTTCCCCGATAGTCAGCTACAACTTATATTTCCACCTATCACACTGAAAGCCAAATGGTTTGTAATCATATTTGGAATCATAGAGCTCACAACGGGACTTACCGGAATGGGTGGCAACATTGCCCATTTCGCACATCTCGGCGGAATGTTGTTCGGCTTGATATTGATACTATATTGGAAGAAGAATAACCGGATGTATTATTAATTTGATATGAACAAAGGGAAAGGGAGAAAAAAAGGGATATCGATATCGGGGATTCTGTTCCGGATAATTGTGGTGGTGAGTGCGGCCGCACTCATCCTGTCTTACACTGCACCGTATGTCAATCCCACAACATTCTCAATTCCAATGTTTTTCGGGCTGTATTTCATCCCGATTCTGTTTATCAACCTTTTTCTTTTGCTAATAGGCCTGCTCAGGTGGAAACGCTATGTTTTCATATCATTCATCGCCCTATTGCCGTCACTTTTCTTCGCCGACTTGCTGTATAGGACTGGTAAAGAGGAGATTGGCAAAGAAGGAAATTCATACAAAATTCTCACTTACAATGTCGGGAGATTCTCGGCTGCAAAAAAGGGACTCCCCGAAAGGCTTGCCCTTCAGGAGATTGAGAAATTCGTAATCTCGGACAATCCCGACATCGTATGCCTGCAGGAATTCAGGACCTCCGACACCACTGCAGTTTCACAGTTGTTCGGCGGGAAATATCCATACCGTTCATATCACTTTTTCAGAGGGACAAACTGGTTTGGAAATATCACCCTGAGTAAGTTCCCTATAACGGCATCTGGCGAGCTCACGAACAGCAAGAGTACCAATCTCTGCATCTGGAGCGATATTTCGCTGAAATCCAAGACGATACGAATATACAACTGTCATCTTGAATCCCTCGCCATATCGTTCACCTCGCTTGTCAAGAAAATGAGCAAGAATCTGGAAATATCAACCGAAGTTGCAGGGGTACACGAAAAACTGCGAGAAACGGCAATGAAGCGATCCGGACAGGTTGACAAACTGAAAGAGCACCTATCTTCTTGCGACAAACCGCTCATCGTTTGCGGAGACTTCAATGACACTCCCATTTCATACACCTATAGAAACTTGAGCAACGGACTCAAAGACAGCTTCGTAGAGGGAGGGAAAGGATTCAGCGCATCTTATTCAATTCTATGGCCGCTACTCAGGATAGATTATATCCTACTGGATAAGACGATGGAAGCGGACAGGAACGTCATCCAAAGAATACCATATTCGGACCATTATCCCGTAAGTACTTATATCTACATAAAATGATTAACGAAGAAGATCTTCAACTGGAAATTGAAGCTGCCATCGAGATACTCGGCGAAGGCGGCGTAATTCTCTATCCCACAGACACTATCTGGGGAATAGGATGCGATGCAACCAACGAAAAAGCAGTGGAACGCGTCTATGAAATCAAGAAAAGGAGCGACAGCAAGAGCCTTATCACTTTGGTGAGTGACGTCGATATGCTTTACCGCTATGTGAAAGAGGTGCCCGAGATGGCGACCTCCCTTATCGAGGTTAACGACAAACCGATGACTATCATCTATCCGCAAGGAATCAATCTTGCCGGGAACGTCATTGCCGAGGATGGCAGCGTGGGGATAAGAATCCCTATGCACGAGTTCTGCGTGAAGCTCACAAAAAGGTTTGGGAAGCCTATAATCTCCACATCTGCAAATATTTCCGGAGAAGATGCACCCGTATCTTTCGAAGATATCAATGCTGAGATTTTCGATGCGGTGGATTGGACAGCCGACCCTTGTTTGGAAGAAGGAGCGAGCGGAAAGCCTTCTCAGATTATAAAGATAGGCCTAAGCGGCGAGGTAAAGATTCTCCGTCAATAATGGATTTATTCTATTCAAGGACGATTTCGGAAGGAGACCTTTTCCTGAACGAGGAAGAGTCGGGGCATTGCGTGAAAGTGATGCGTTACCGAGCAGGCGATACCATTTTCGTGATTGACGGCACCGGAAATCTCTACGAGTGTGTGATTGTGGATGCCCATCCTAAAAAAGTAGAATTTACAATTTCCTCACAGATTGAAGGTTACGGAGCTCATCCATATCGGTTGAATATGGCCGTGGCTCCTCCTAAAAACATAGACCGTTTCGAGTGGTTTTGTGAAAAGGCCACCGAAATTGGGGTTGATGAGATTACACCATTGTTCGGTGAATATTCTGAGCGTAAGGTATTTAAGAAAGAGCGATGCGAAAGGTTGATTGTCGCTGCGGCAAAACAATCGCACAAGGGGGCGATACCTAAGATTTATGAGGCCGTAAGTGTAAAGGATTTTCTCTCGCGGCAATTTCCCGAAGAGGTTTTGAAAATTATTTGCTACTGTGGCGACGTGGCCGAATATGGTATGACAAAACTTCCTTTGACAACTTTGCTCAATGAAAGCCAGAAGAACGATGTCGTGATAATGATTGGTCCCGAAGGGGATTTTTCCCGTGCGGAGATTGCGTTGGCAATAGAAAACGGATGGAGGCCGGCATCCATCGGAGATTCCAGATTGCGAATTGAGACGGCCGCCCTCACCGCTGTTGCGGCGCTGTATCTCAAATCGTCATCCTGAGCGCAGCGAAGGATCTCACCGAACAGCATTTCCCGTGGAGATTCT
>JABUTQ010000295.1 GCA_021443605.1 Bacteroidales bacterium
GTGAAGGCAACTTCGTAGGTGAAGACGGTGGGTTGTCCCGCAACGGCGGTCTTCTCCATATAGATGCTCTTGTGAGCCACATCATCAGATGAAATGACATAGTTTGCTTCAGACGCTGAAAGGAGTTCAATATCTGTCTGGGAATCCTGGTCTTGGCGAGGATAGGGCATCCATGCACGGACAATTTCTCCTGCAGGTACCTGGTCGGGCTTTACGGTGAGCTTGTATCCAATCTTGTAACGGACCGGCATTATGAGGCTTGAGCCTGAATTGCGTCCCTTTGAGACCACCTGAGGCAGATAGGTGTCAAGAAAAGCATCTTCCGTATCCTTTGCAGGATGCATAAGTGAATCGTAGAGGGCTTTTGCCTCTTTGTCGATTCTGAAAAGGTTCCTTCCGGCATTGCGGAAATACATTTTCTGTCCATTGATGGTGAGCCCTTCAAGTGCTTTGGATTTCTCCCATGCGGAAATCCGTTCTACTGTGAGATTCTTATAAAAATCAGAAAGATAATTGATTATATATGCACTATCTCGTGTGAATTCAATCGCTGTGCGGCGCTCTTTCTCCTCTTTGGAAATCTGGCAGGCGGGATCCGGTTCTACGGTGGGAGCGGAAACAAAATGTCCACAGCCAATTATGGCTATGGACAATATCATGAAAGCAAATATTTTGCGCATGGCTATTTTACTCTTTCACCGTAAGTGCGGTCAACAGTGTTGACTCTGATCTTTTCACCCTGATTGATGAAGAGAGGTACCATAATCTCAGCACCTGTTTCCAATGTGGCTGATTTTAAGGCATTTGTAGATGCGGTATCGCCCTTTACAGCAGGCTCGGTGTAGGTAACCTCAAGCTCAACGTATGTGGGAAGCTCGCAGGTGAGGCAACGCTCTTCGTCTGCAAGGAACACCATCTCGACGTGCTGCCCCTCTTTCATGAGGTCTGAGTTGTCAACCATATTCATGTCAAGATGTACCTGCTCATAAGTCTCTTCGTGCATAAAGTTGAATCCATCCTCATCCTTATAGAGATATTGATAAGGGCGGTGCTCCACTGTAATGACTTCAATGCGTTCGCCGGCACTGTAGGTCTTTTCCAGGATGCGGCCATTCTCAAGATTGCGAAGTTTTGTCTTTACGAAAGCGGGACCCTTGCCGGGCTTAACGTGCTGAAACCAAACGATTGAACAAGGCTTGCCATTGAAATCGATACAAAGGCCATTTTTAAAATCTGCTGTAGTTGCCATATAAAATTTCTATTATTTTGATATTTTTCAGTTTAACCCCGCAAAGGTAATATTTTTTCTGATATATGATGCAACTTCTTCCAATTGCCACATCGGGGTGCTGGTGGCGCCGCAAACTCCCACATTGTCACCATCTTGAAACCAATCCCTTCTTATCATTTCCGGTCTCTCGATCATATATGCCCGCGGATTGTGTCCGGAGCATAAATTGAAGAGCACCTTACCGTTTGAGCTCTCGTGTCCGCACACGAACACTATCACGCTGTGATTGCGGGCAAAGCTTGCAAGTTTGTCGTGCCTTGTGGCCACCTGGCGGCAGATGGTGTCGTATTTTGTGAATTTAGCGAGGCACCTGTGCTCAATCTCTGACGCAAGTGATTCATATTCAATGGGGTCTTTTGTCGTTTGGGAAAAGAGGACGACTGGCTTCTCAAAATCCAGACAATCAACATCTTGCAAATTTTCCACGACTATGGCATTTCCTTCGGTCTGTCCCACGAGGCCGTTAACCTCCGCGTGCCCCTTTTTGCCGAATATCACTATCTGCCCTCTATGCTCGCGAATCTCCTCCCATACGGATTCTATCTTTTGCTGAAGCTTGAGCACAACGGGGCAGGTGCAGTCGATGATTTGGAGATTATTCTCCTTTGCCAGGGAGTACGTTTGCGGAGGCTCCCCATGCGCGCGAATCAGCACGACTTCGTTACGAAGTTGTGCCATCTTCTCTATGTCAATGGTTACCAGCCCTTTTTGTGAAAGTCGCTCTATCTCTGCATTATTGTGCACGATAGATCCCAAAGAGTAGAGGCGGCTGCTGTATTGCAGATAATTTTCGCATTGGTTTACCGCCCTTACCACACCGTAGCAGAAACCGGAGGCTTCGTCAATTTCAACCTTTACCCCCATCTCTCCTCCAAAATCTTTCTCAGCCACTCCATCTGTTGTGACAAGGTCATATCCGTATTGTCGAGAACGATTGCATCATCGGCTTTTTTTAACGGCGATACTGCACGGTGCGAATCGATGTAATCGCGCTCCTCAAGGTTTTTCATCACCTCTTCAACCGACAGTTTCTTGCCGGAATTTTTCATCTCGGCAAAACGCCGTTCCGCTCTCACGCGGGTGTCTGCCGTCATAAAAATCTTCAATTGTGCACTTGGGAACACGTTTGTGCCGATATCCCGGCCGTCCATCACCACGCCACCCTCTTTTGCATATTTGTGCAGCAGTTTGTCCACGAAATTTCTCACGAACGGAATCGCCGAAACGGGGCTTACGGCATTTGACACATCCATCTGGCGGATAGGTACGTCCACGTTCTCCCCCTCCAGATAAGTCTCTGTCCCTTTTTTTGTATGTTTCAAGGTGATTGAAAGGGACATAAGCGCTTCAAGGAGAGCATTTTCATCAACCCTGTTGCGATAGTCGATCATATCGTGTCTGAGGGCGTAAAGGGTCACTGCACGATAGAGGGCACCCGAATCAAGGTGTATGAAACCAAGCTCTTCTGCTATCAGCTTGGCGAAGGAGCTTTTTCCTGTAGATGAATATCCATCTATGGCTATGATAATTCTCGGCACATTCATATTCGCGAAGTTACTTAAAAAATATGTATCTTTGCACTTTATGAAGAAAATTTTGGCATTATGAAGATTCTTATTGTTGACGACGAGCGGAGCATACGCAACACAATGAAGGAAATCCTTGAGTTTGAAGGACACTCGATTTCACTTGCAGAAAACGGAAAAAAGGGGCTGGAGATGGCCCTGTCCGACAATTTCAACGTGATATTCTGTGACATCAAGATGCCCGAGATGGATGGTATGGAGATGCTCGCCAATCTCGTGCAGAATGGGTGTGAATCCTCCATCATTATGATTTCCGGTCACGGTGACATAGACACTGCCGTCGATTGCATCAAGAAGGGGGCGTTCGACTTTATACAGAAGCCGCTGGATTTGAACAGGATACTAATTACCTTGAAGAATGCAAGCGAAAGGACAGCCCTTGTGAAAGAGACAAAGATTCTCAAGAAAAAGGTTGGAACCAAATATGCCATAGTGGGAGAATCTGCTCCCATAAAACATATAAAAGAGGTGATAAGCCGTGTCGCCCCCACCGATGCCCGTGTGCTCATCACGGGGGGGAATGGTACAGGAAAAGAGCTTGTGGCCCGCGCCCTTCACGACCAGAGCCCTCGCTCCGCTGCTCCGTTCATTGAGGTGAATTGTGCGGCTATCCCTCCGGAACTTATTGAAAGCGAATTGTTTGGGCACGAGAAAGGATCTTTTACCTCTGCTGTGAAACAACATAAGGGGAAGTTTGAGCAGGCCGATGGCGGAACTCTGTTCCTTGATGAAATTGGAGATATGAGTCTTGCGGCACAGGCCAAGGTGCTTCGCGTGCTCCAGGAAAACAAAGTCACCCGCGTCGGCGGCGACAAGGATTTTATGGTGAACGTGAGGGTTGTTGCGGCTACCAACAAAAATCTTACGGAGGAGATTGCCAAAGGCACTTTCCGCGAAGACCTCTACCATCGTTTGAGCGTCATTCTGATACACGTACCATCTCTCTGTGACCGTACGGACGACATACCTCTTCTGGTAGATTTCTTCATTGACAATATCTGCAACGAGATGAGCCTGCCGCCCCGCAAAATGGCTCCGGATGCCATTGCCGAACTCCAAAAATTCAAATGGACCGGAAATATCAGGGAGCTGCGCAATGTCGTGGAGCGTCTGTTGATTCTCGGTGGCGAGACCATCTCCAAGGAAGACGTCCAAACTTATGCCACTCCGGCAATATAGAAATGAAATTACTACTTATCTAAAAATTATAGTTGATGGAAAAGAATTACAAGAGAACGCTGGTTACCTGCGCGTTGCCGTATGCAAACGGCCCCGTACATATCGGACACCTGGCAGGAGTATATGTTCCTGCCGACATTTACGTGAGATATTTGAGGATGCGCGGAGTCGATACCCTGTTTATCTGCGGTTCGGACGAACATGGCGTTCCTATCACAATAAAGGCCAGGAAAGAGGGGTGCACCCCCCAGGATATCGTTGACAGATACCACAATATCATAAAGAATTCGTTTGAGAAATTCGGGATGAGTTTCGACATCTACTCAAGAACAAGTTCTAAAATCCATCACGAGACCGCTTCGGAATTTTTCCGCAAGCTCTATGATGAAGGCAAGTTCATCGAGAAGGAGAGTGAACAGTATTATGACGAAGAGGCGAAGACATTCCTCGCCGACAGATATATCGTCGGTACCTGCCCCAAATGCGGTGCCGAGGGTGCTTATGGAGACCAGTGCGAGAAGTGCGGCACCAGCCTCAGTCCTGAAGAGCTTGTCAATCCGCACTCCACAATCAGCGGCAGCGAGCCGGTGAAGCGCAAGACTAAACACTGGTATCTTCCTCTCGACCAATATTCAGACTGGCTTTCAGACTGGATTCTGAACAATCATAAGGAGTGGCGCACCAATGTCTATGGACAGTGCAAGTCGTGGATAGACGGAGGCCTTCTCCCGCGTGCTGTGAGCCGTGACCTCGATTGGGGTGTTCCCGTCCCCGTGGATGGGGCAATCGGGAAGGTTCTCTATGTTTGGTTTGATGCCCCTATCGGCTATATATCAAACACCAAGGAGATTCGCCCGAACGATTGGGAGAAATGGTGGAAGAGCGACGACACCAAGTTGGTACATTTTATAGGAAAAGACAATATCGTGTTCCACTGCATCGTGTTCCCCTCGATGCTCAAGGCATACGGCGACGGGTTCATTCTTCCCGACAATGTCCCTGCAAATGAGTT
>JABUTQ010000224.1 GCA_021443605.1 Bacteroidales bacterium
GCAGAAGTTGAGAAACCTTCACCGGAACTATACACTTATACTTTCAGCGTGGATGGAGTAAGTACACTCGATCCCGCAAATATTTTTGTCCTTAGAGACGGCCCTCGATATATGAACGGTATTCTCATTAAAGGAGATTATGCCGACCAATATGGCGAGGCTGAGCACAAAGGAAACGTGCACCAAGACTGGTATTGGTCTGCAACCGATGGCATGGAACGCCGGATGTATGTCTATACCCCATACGGATATGACAAGGGTAAGAGCTATCCCGTCCTTTATCTGCTCCATGGTGGCGGAGGAGATGAGGATGCGTGGTACACCCTCGGTCGCACAAGACAAATCCTTGACAATCTGATAGAACAAGGTAAGGCAAAGCCGATGATTGTTGTGATGCCTAACGGAAATCCGGGGCAATATGCAGCTTCTCCCCTTCAAATTCCCACCAAGACTATTGAACGAAAATTCACCAACACATTCAACAACTACCAATCCCTTGCCGCCGACATCGTTCCTTATATCGAAAGTCATTACAAGGCGAGCCGCAAGCGTACCGACAGGGCCGTAGCTGGTCTCTCAATGGGTGGCGGACAATCGTTTTTCGTAGCATTTTCGAATGTTGATATGTTTGCCAATGTGGGAATATTCTCTACCGGTCTATTTGGAGGAAACGTTGGAAACGGCCCATTCGATGGTGAGAAGGAGATGCCGGGCATATTCAGCAATCCTCAGAAATACAACAAGTTCAAGGTATTGTATATCAGTTGCGGAGAGCAGGATGACCGCCTCAAGGGAACTAATGTCGTTGTAGCTAATTTCCGCAAAGCCGGTTATGACGTGATTTACGAAACATATCCGGGAAATCACGAATGGAAAGTCTGGCGCCGCAACCTCTCGTCATTCGTTCAGAAAATCTTCAAATAATCAATTGTGAAGATCCAAAGCGAGGCTCAATACAAACCACAACTTTTTGAGTGTTGGATTGGCGATTAAGGATGCGTATATTGGGAGTGAAAGATTGTCCCTGAGATCAAATTCCTTTGATGCCTTAAGAGACAGGTTGGTGACACTGAATCCGTTTGATGAATCTTTATAATAATCAGACGAATAAGGTACAGCGCCAAAAGTCCCTTCCCAGTCAAGCCCCACCAAGTGGAAAGGTGCAGTAATCTCGAAATAAGACGTATAAGCTCGATTCCCCGCCTTGTTTACACCATCGAGTCCGGCAAAAATGGTACTCCACGACAAAGAAAGAAAGCCGAAATCATAGCTTGCAGTTGCTTCATAGGAATGTGCGGTTTTCTCCGAATAGTCAAAATATATGGGATTGTTGTCTGTCATCCAAGTGTCTAAGATGCTGATTTCGAATCCCTTGAAACTATATGCAAGGGTCAGGTCTATCTGATTGGGATCTTGTGGTTTTAGTCCTACACTTCCGGATATGGAAAAGGACAACCCCTTGTACCCTATTTCGAAGTTAGGCTGCAGCGCAACTGAACTGAGCTGTTGACCGCGGTACAAATACTCACTGACCAGCTCAGCCTTCAAGTCATAATATCCACTTGATTCACTCTTGTCCTTTGTAACATCCTTGCTTAGAGCAAGCGAATCTTGTTGGGCCGGCTCCTGTGCCATCAACGGAGATAAAAACAACAAGGATATCAAACACACAATATACTTTTTCATAAATGACTATATTTTGTGCAAATATATCAAAAATTATGATTGTTGTCATACTTTTGCATTATGGATACTTTTGAAAGTTTTATAATCGAGCACGAGAATGACGATGTGGCAAAACTGCTGTTAAAGGCGCAATCGTTCAGGGGATTAGATTTGAAAAAGGCGGCGGAGATAATTGAGGGACGCCGTAAGGCGAAGTCAAAAATTCCCGAATGGTATCTCAATCCGGCGGTCATCTATCCCGGCAGCCGCGCTATGGAGCAGTGCAGTTCGCAGAGTACGGCCCGCTACAAACAGCGGTTTGTCTCTCCGCAAGCATCCGTTTTGGACATCACCGGTGGGCTCGGTGTCGATGATTATTTCCTTTCGAAAGTGGCCTCAAAGGTGACTTATCTTGAAAGAAATCCATCGCTTTGCGAGGCGGCAAGACACAATTTTGCCGTTCTCAACACACTTAACATTGATGTTATAAATGCTGATTATCTGATAGATAGTATCAAACAGGGCCATTTTAATCTCATTTATGCCGATCCGGACCGAAGACAGGGGGCCTCGAAGCGCGTATATTCTATTTCGGATTGTTCGCCCGATATCCTTGCCATAAAGGATGAGTTGTTTTGCTTGAGTGACACCCTTCTTGTCAAACTCTCCCCAATGGAGGATATTCTGAAAACTCTTGAACTGCTGCCGGAAGCTACGGAGGTGCATATCGTTTCTGTCGATAACGAATGCCGTGAGCTTTTGGTGCTGATGAAGAAGGGTTCACAAATCAAGGCTGAAGATATTCCTGTCACGGCCGTTGATATTTCTTCCAAAGATGATACTGTGCTTTGGTCGGAGAGTTTTACACTCAGGGAAGAGAACGAAACAAAGCTGTCATATAGCTATGAATCAGATGAATATATCTTTTCCCCGGGCAAAAGTCTTCTGAAGGGCGGAGCATTCAAACTGCTTTGCGGGCGATACGGATTGCGAAAGTTCGATTCAGCAACACATATCTACAGCAGCAACGAAATGCGTGATGACTTTCCTGGCAAAATCTTCCGTAAGATAGACCTCATCCCCTTTTCAAAGGGCGGAATGAAGGCTCTTGCCGAAAAATACCCGCAATGCAACATCGTGGCAAAAAATCTTCCAATCTCCACGAATGAGCTCCGTAACCGTCTGAAAATCAAAGACGGCGGAGACATCTACGTCTTCGCCGTCAAACTTCATAATTCTGATTCCCAGATAATTGTGTGCAAAAGGGAGATTATTTCTTCGGCACGAGATATTCTCTGAGGTTTTGAGGCAATTCGCTATCCAACAGATATTTATACCAGAAAACATAATCTTGGAGTGAAGACTGCATCCCCTGCATTCCGCGATAGCCGTGCATTCCTCCGGGATAAATCATCAATTCGAAATCCTTGCACTGCTGCTGGAGTTCGTTGACAATCTTGAGTGTATTCTGGAAGTGGACATTGTCGTCGCCGGTGCCGTGGGTGATACGTAGCATATTGGTCTTGTCACCCTTATATGGAGACATTCTGTTGAGCACAGAACCGGCTTTGTATCCATCAGGATTATCTTGAGGAGTATCCATATAACGCTCGGTGTAGTGGCTGTCATACAACATCCAATCTGCAACACTTCCACCTGCAATACCATACTTGAAGTAATCGCTACCTGCTGTAACACAGAGAGTTGTCATTGTTCCACCGTAAGAGAATCCCTCAATACCCACCTTGTCTGCATTGACGTATGGAAGTGCCGTAAAATACTTGATACCATCTATGAAATCTTCAAGTTCACGCACCGTGAGATTGCGATAAACCTGATTCAAACCAGCCTTTCCGAGGTGTCCGCCACTGCGGTTGTCAAGAGTCACCTGAATCACTCCGTGATTTGCCCACCACTGATTGCGGAATGAAACACCCTTCCAAGTATCTGAAACCTGGGGAGAATCGGGACCACCATAGATATTGACCTTGACGGGATATTTTTTGCTCTTATCCATATCAACAGGCCAAATAACAGTAGCGGGAATCTTGTAACCATCTCTTGTAGTGTAATATACAAGTTCAGGAATTGCAATTGCATAGAAATCAAACCGGTCACCCTTTGAATCGAATAGCACGTTCACTTTCTTTGCCGAGAGGTTGCCGCTCTTTGGAATTACAATTTCCACGTTTTTGGTAGGTGTGGAAAGGTTTGAAACTTGCGCCTTTACAATCGTATTTTTATTTGCATCCTCTGATATCGAAACACCGGCAAAGTTGTAATCGCCATAGGAAATTCTTTCTACCTTCTTGTTTTTCAATGTGATACGATAGATATCAGTACGCACTGTAGCCTCTCTCTTGGCTGTATAATAGAGATAATTCTTATCTACCTTCAACAATGAAATGCTCCAATTCTTACCACCGTCTGTAAGTCTCTCAAACACCTTTCCGTCGTAGGTTAGGTAGTAAATCTGCTGCCAGAGTTCATAATCGCGGACGATATAGATTCCCTTCTCGGTGAAAAGCATATTGTCCATCCAGTCGATCCAGGAGTCTTGATGCTCACGATACACCTCTTGCTTGCTGCCGGTAAAAGGATCAACGGCATAGAGGATAAGGTTGTCTTGTGCCCTGTCCATCCAAGAGACCATCAGACGAGTCCCCTCTCCGTTCCAGAACGGAGTGCCGAAATATTGGTCGTCATCCTGGTTGAAATCGCTCCAAACTGTCTCACCTCCGTTGGCAGATACGAAACCAATCTTCACCTTGGGGTTCGGATCTCCGGCCTTGGGGTATCTTGTCTGATTCAGATAACCGTGCTGGCCATCGGGAAGATATATCGGGAACATCGGCACGTTTGTATTGTCGAAACGATAATATGCAAGAATCTTGCTGTCGGTTGACCACCAGAAAGCTTTGTATTTCGAAGGACGTCCAAAAATCTCCTCATAATATACCCAAGAGGCATATCCATTGAGAATCAAGTCATTACCATCAAAAGTATGGCGAATGATCTCTTTTGTCTTTACATCAATCGAGTAAAGGTCGTTGTTCAATGTGTAGGCAATCTTTGTAGAGTCCGGAGACCAGGTAGGATTCACCCACCCTTCGACAAGTTCCTTTTCTTTGTTACCTGCAGGCATTGCCGGGCGAAAACCGGAGCGTTCGGGCGTATTCACGATTCCGGCGGGGAGAGATTTGAGAAGATCTGCGTCAGTAAGACGAATCTTTCTCTGCACAGCCTGTCCGTTTGCATTCAAGCAGAGAGACAGACAACAAATCAACATTAAGGCAATCTTTTTCATATCAATCTAATTATCAAATAGTTTGTCATTAAAATTAACCAAGAACACTTTCTCCATCCCCCTCGTGAT
>JABUTQ010000232.1 GCA_021443605.1 Bacteroidales bacterium
TTCCGCGAAGGGATAGAGCTGGTCTATGACAAGATTAAGGGCTCCTGCTCAATGCTGATTCTCACCGAAGACGGTATAATTGCTGCCAGAGACAGAATGGGACGCACACCACTTGTAATCGGTCGCAAGGACGGGGCTTATGCCATCGCGAGCGAGACCACCAGTTTCCCTAATCTCGACTACGATGTTGAGCACTATATTGGTCCGGGGGAAATTGTCCGTGTCTGGAATGACCATACAGAACAACTCAAGGCTCCGCAGGAGAGGATGCAGATTTGTTCATTCCTTTGGATTTACTACGGATTCCCCGTAAGTAATTACGAAAACGTCAATGTGGAAGAAGTGCGATTCAAAAGCGGATGCCTTATGGGCTCCAAAGACGACACTCAGGTTGATTGCGTCTGCGGCATCCCCGACTCCGGCGTGGGAATGGCGTATGGCTACGCAGAAGGCAAGGACGTCCCTTATCATCGCGCCATCTGCAAGTACACCCCCACCTGGCCCCGCAGTTTCACCCCGAGCGACCAGACACGCCGCAATCTTGTGGCAAAGATGAAGCTCATCCCCAACAAATCGATGCTCAACGGAAAGAAAGTGCTTTTCTGCGACGACTCAATCGTTCGCGGCACGCAACTGCGTGATAACGTGAAGATTCTGTATGATATGGGAGCAAAGGAAGTACATATGAGAATCGCATGTCCGCCCCTTATCTATGGATGCCCGTTCATCGGATTCACCTCAAGCAAAAGCGATATGGAGCTCATCACCCGAAACATAATCAAGGAGTTTGAGGGTGACGCCAATGCCAATTTGGAAAAATACGCCACCACAGGCTCTCCGGAATATAAACGTCTTGTTGAAGCTATCTGCAAGAGGCTTGGAATGGACACTCTCAAGTTCAACACCATTGAAGACCTTGTGGAGGCAATCGGACTTCCGAAATGCAAGCTTTGCACACATTGCTTCGACGGCACGGGATGCTTCAAATAATTTACTTTCAGAACCCAACGAAACGGCAATAAATTCCTACTTTCGTCCTGAATTTATCAGGAGGATTTGTGGTGAAAGAGATATCATTTTACAAGATTGTCCTCCGGGCAATCTTTTTTTTATGGCTGTCGTATCAATCTGCGTTTTATTCTTATGGTCAGACAGTTACAGAGTCCATTGCTGCATATCTGGAACAGGCGGCGGAGTCTGGGCTCACAACTGGGATTGAAGAGTTGCTTGAGCTTTATGAAGAGCTCGAAAGGCATCCCCTCAACTTAAAAACCGCAGGCAGAGAGCAGTTGGAATCGCTGGGCATCCTCTCCATATTTCAGATTGAGAGTCTTTTGGAATACAGGGCAGAATATGGCGCACCCTTGTCTGTAGAAGAGTTGGCACTTGTGGATGGATTCAGCCCCACACTGGCGGGAATCCTTGCCCCATTCATCAGTTTTGGTTCGGAAAATGAATCCGATATGCGATTCCATTCAGCTATCCGTCTGAGATATGTCCCAGGATCACATTATGGCAAGACAGATGGCTCATACAGAGATTTTTACTACAATTTCACAGGAAGATACAACGATGAGTTCCTGTTCTCCGCATCGGCGGGATGGAGCACGGAGAGGCTTAAAATGGTTATAGGAGATTACTCACCTCGGTTCGGACAGGGGTTGCTGTTATGGAAAGGTTTTTCGATGAACGGCTCCCTCTCCCCCGCAAATATAGTACGGCGCCCCTCCGGCTTTACACCATACAAAGGGACAGATAAATCACTATCTTTTCGTGGGATTGGTGTATCTTACTCATTTTCAAATGGATTCAATATCACATCTGCCATCGGAGCAAGAGCTTCGGGATTGAATCTGAGCTTTGCAGGAGAAAATTATAAAATAGGTATTTCGGGGCTTTTGGACTATACTGACATCAGTCTGAACAAATCCGACGATGGCAGGTCCACATCCCTGTCGGGCTCTCTCGGTTATGGATTCTCGGCAGACGGAGCGCTATCCTTCGGACACCTGCGGTTGTTTTCAGAAGTCGCTTACCATAAAGCGTTTGCAGCCGTAGCCGGAGCTGTCTATAGCCTCAGTTACAATTTTGAGGCATCCATTCTGTTCAGATATTATCCGGAGAACTATGATGGCTCATTCGCAGGCGCATATTCCTCTGTATCAAAGGTTTCAAACCAGCACGGGATCACACTAAAAACCTTAATCAGGCCATCTGACAAACTTTTGTTGCAGGCATCGGCCGAATATACGTACCACCCCGGCCCGAGATACCGTATTCCGGTGCCGTCATCGGTTACAAAGACAATTCTCCGTATTGAATATACACCCACTGAAAAATGGCTCGTCTATTCCCAATGGAACTTCGCCGCAAAAAGCTATGAGCAGACATTGAAAAACGATATCCGGCTCGGAGCCAAGTGGAATGTTGCGGAATGGCTTGATATTCAGGCCAGAGGCGACTGCTGTCTCCTTTTTACGCACGACACGGATCGCAATGGATACTCGATGCAGAAGGGATTCGCCGGCTTCGCTGAGGCATCGTTCCATTTTTGGAGAGGAAAGGTTTTGTTGACAGGCAGATTGACGGCATTTTCCACAGATGGATATCCCACAAGAATCTACTATTACGAAAGCGATGTCCCCCAGGCATTTTCGATTCCGTTCTATTATGACAAAGGGCTCTCTTGGTATGCCCTTGTCCGTTACAAATACCGTAGCGGCTGCGGCCTCTGCCTCAAAATCTCACCCAAAGGGCTCCGACTTCAAGCCGATTGGAAGTTTTAGTTTTATATTTCAATACAAATCCCTAAAAAAATTTTGATTTTCATATATATAATAGTTTTGCATTATGAGAATAATATCACATAGAAAGCTTGTGGAATTCTATGAACAAGAAGGATACGCGGACTCAAGAATCGCTTTGGAAAGGTGGTATGAACTCACAGAAAATGCCAAATGGAAGAATCTTGCCGACATCAAGCAGAGTTTTCCTGCAGTTGATTATGTTGGAAACCAACACTATGTATTCAACATACGGGGAAATAATTACAGGCTTGTAGTAGTTGTGCGGTTCACTATAGGCAGAGTTTATATAAGGTTTGTCGGAACACTCGACGATTACAATAAAATAGATGCTTCAACAATATAATGTTCACCCATATGGAAATAACGAAACAACAATATGAATATGCCCTTCAAAGAATAGAAGAGCTACTCCCTGAAGTAAACGATTCCCTTCCTGCCAATGACAAAAGGGTAATTGAACTGACAATGGTATCCGATATTGTGGAGGCATACGAGAAAAAACATTTTCCCATTGGCAAACCGAATGTGGGAGACATTATCAGAATTGCCGCCGAAGAGAAGGGTATAAGTCAGCGCCAATTGGCAGAAAATATCGGAGTAAGCCCCTCACGCATAAACGATTACATTAAAGGAAGAGCTGAACCGTCTTTAAGGATTGCCGCCCGGCTTTGTACTATTTTGAGTATTCCCCCGGCAGTAATGTTAGGATTGTAACCGAAACACGGTCTGCACACACAACGCGAGTATAAAACAAGTTTGGCATTTCTCCCGCTTAATCGTATCTTCGCGGCGAAAAACAGCAAAAAATCCAAGCGTTATGCAGATAAAGGTTCACGACAAGTACTTCAAGAAGTATATTTCCCACAAGAAAATCATTGAAGCGATTGAAGAAGTAGCGGAAAAGATTAATGCCGACTACCAGTTTTCGGAAGATGTGCCAATCGTACTTTGCGTGCTCAACGGCTCGATAATGTTTACCGGAGAACTGATGCAGCGTCTCCATTTCGACTGCGAGCTCCACAGCATCAAACTTTCCTCATATTCGGGGACACAATCCACCGGCGAAGTGAAAGAGGTGCTGGGGCTGAACATAGACATCAAAGGCCGGCCGGTAATCATCTCCGAAGACATCGTGGACACAGGCATTACGATTAATGCGCTCAGCAAATCCCTCCTTGAAAAAGGGGCAAAGGAAGTGAAGATTGCCACATTGTTCTTCAAACCGGAATCATACAGGGGAGGTTGCAAGATTGACTATGTCGCAATGGATATCCAAAACCAGTTTATCGTAGGTTTCGGTCTGGATTACAATCAGTTAGGCCGCAACTACGGGGATATTTACATCTTGGACGAGCCCAAATAACCAAAGAATTATCATTAACCAACATAAACCTATAGAAATGAAATACTACATTCTCTTCGGCCCTCCGGGGGCAGGCAAAGGGACACAAGCTGCCCTTTTGGTAGAAAAATATAACCTTCACCACGTATCTACGGGAGATCTTCTTCGTAAAGAGATCAAGGCCGGCACTCCGCTCGGGCTCCAGGCCAAGGAAATCATCGCAAAGGGAGATCTCGTTCCCGATGCAATCGTAGAAGGGATGATTAAAAACGAAATCGTTTCTAATCAAGATGTTAAAGGATTCCTTTTTGATGGTTTCCCCCGCACGGTGGCACAAGCCGAGGCTCTCGACAAGATGCTTGCAGAATTGAATACCGGCATCGACTCGATTATCTCCATCGCCATCAGCGATGAGGTTGTGCATCAGCGTATACACCACCGCGCAATGATAGAAAACCGCGCTGACGACGCCAATGACGAGACTATCCGCACCCGCATCGCCAACTATCACGAAAAAACCGAACCGCTGATTGCCTTCTACAAAGCTCAGAACAAATACTTCGAGTTTGAAGGAGAAGGGACCATCGAAGAGATTTTCGGCCGCATTTCCAAGCACATAGAGAAATGATTCTATCGAAAAGGGCATCAAGGGAAGATATCCCTTTGATTCACGAGATGGCTTGTGTGGCATTTCCCCACACATACGCCGCCATACTGCAGCCGGAACAGATAGACTATATGATGGATTGGATGTATTCCCTCGAAAACCTGAACAAGCAGATGGAAGAGGGCCATATATTCTTCATCGTCTTCGAGGATGAGACTCCGGCGGGTTATGTCTCGATAAACCAAGAGGATACAGATTTGTTCCAC
>JABUTQ010000330.1 GCA_021443605.1 Bacteroidales bacterium
TAGTTCAGCGGTCTCCAAAACCGTCGATGTGGGTTCGAATCCTGCTTCCCCTGCAAAATGCCGGTGGTTACGCACCGGTACGTTATTAATCGGGCTCGAATGGACGCTTCCAACCGGACGAGGCCAATAAAAAAATAACAATGAGCAAACTAGGTACTTACGTAAAAGAGTCTTATAAAGAACTCACTACAAAAGTGACTTGGCCTACTTGGAGTAAACTTCAAAGTTCAGCAATTATCGTAATGGTCGCATCTTTGATATGCGCCGTTGTGATATTTTTGATTGACTTCGTCTTCAAGACAATCATGACTGGAATTTACCAACTTTAATCAGACGTATGAATACCGAGAAAAAATGGTATGTAGTCCGTACTGCCGGCGGTAAGGAAAAGAAGGCTAAGGAGTACATGGAGAAAGAAATAGAGGCTCACGGGCTCAATAACCTTGTGGGTCAGGTGCTTATCCCCACTGAAAAGTATTACCAGATTAAAAATGGCAAGAGAGTCAGTGCGGAGAGGATTTTCTTTCCCGGTTATATTCTTATCGAAGCAAACCTTACCGGTGAGCTTGAACACATCATCCGCAATGTGACTTTCGTAGCCGGATTCCTCAGTGAATCTGCAACGGGAAAGCCCGGAGACAAGAAGGCTGTCCCCTTGAGAGACGACGAAGTGAACCGCATTCTCGGACGTGTTGACGAGCTTGTTGATGCAGAGGGAGAAACTGAAACTCCATTTGTCGTAGGTGAATCTGTCAAGATTATCGACGGCCCGTTCAATGGCTTCAATGGAAACATCGAAGAGATTATGGACGACAAGAGAAAGTTGGGAGTTATGGTCAAGATATTTGGTCGCAAGACTCTCGTGGAACTCAATTTTGCACAAGTAACAAAAGAATAAGCAATTATGGCTAAAGAAATTGCAGGGTTTATTAAATTGCAGATCAAGGCTGGCGCCGCCAACCCTTCACCTCCTGTAGGACCGGCTCTCGGTTCAAAAGGTGTGAACATTATGGATTTCTGCAAACAATTCAATGCCCGCACCCAAGACAAAGCAGGTAAAATTCTGCCTGTTGTCATTACCGTTTATAGTGACAAGTCTTTCACTTTCATCGTTAAGCAGCCCCCTATGGCCATCCTCGTAAAAGAGGCAGCAAAAGTTGCCAAGGGAAGTGCCGAGCCTAACAGAAAGAAGGTTGCCACTCTTACCTGGGATCAAGTCCGCGAAATCGCAAAAGAGAAGATGCCGGATTTGAACTGCTTCACTGAGAAGTCGGCAATGAAGCTTGTTGCCGGTACTGCCCGTAGTATGGGTATCTACGTTGAGGGAGAATTTCCTGCCGATGTAAAATAAAAATGTCACGCAATGAGTAAGTTAACTAAGAATCAACAATTGGCTATAGCCAAGTTCGATACCAGAAAACAGTATAAGCTTACAGAAGCCTGCCAGTTGGTAAAGGAAATTTCCTACACCAAATTCGATGCTTCAGTAGAGCTTTCTATCCGTCTTGGTGTTGACCCTCGTAAAGCAAACCAAATGGTTCGCGGCGTCGTGACTCTTCCTCACGGAACAGGTAAAGTTACCCGCGTATTGGTATTGTGTACTCCCGACAAGGAAGCCGAAGCCCGCGAGGCAGGTGCAGACCACGTCGGATTGGACGAATATATTGAGAAGATTAAAGGCGGTTGGACTGACATCGATGTAATCATCTGTACCCCTTCAGTGATGGGTAAGATTGGTGCAATCGGTCGTATCCTCGGTCCCCGCGGCCTTATGCCTAACCCTAAAACCGGTACCGTTACAATGGAAATCGGAAAGGCAGTCAAGGAAGTCAAGGCCGGTAAAATCGACTTTAAGGTTGACAAGCAAGGTATCGTTCACGCAGCTATCGGAAAGGTATCATTCGAGGCCTCTCAGATTGCAGAAAATGCAAACGAACTTATCAACACCGTTATCAAACTTAAACCTCAGGCTCTCAAGGGAACTTATATGAAGAGCATCTTCATGTCCTCTACAATGAGCCCGGGTATCAATATTGACATCAAGGCAATCGGCGCTGCTGACTAATAAGGAGATAGAACAATGAAAAAAGAAGATAAAGCAATTCTTATTGAAAAGATAGCTGCGCAGATTGAAGCAACTCCCAACTTCTACGTTACCGACATTGAAGGTCTCAACGCAGAAGCCACTTCGGAATTGCGTCGTGCTTGCTTTGAAAAGGGCATCAAGCTTATGGTTGTCAAGAACACCCTTCTGCACAAAGTT
Organism: Bacteroidales bacterium; assembly: GCA_021443605.1. Classification (GTDB taxonomy): domain Bacteria; phylum Bacteroidota; class Bacteroidia; order Bacteroidales; family UBA932; genus Equibacterium. The sequence goes on from JABUTQ010000330.1 coordinate 2,264, forward strand.
CTTGAGCAGAAAGGCAATCAAGATGCAAATGAGCTTTGCTCAGTATTGAAAGGATCTACAGCACTTATGTTCGCTGAGGCCCCCAACGCTCCTGCAAAATTGATCAAGGAGATGAAGGAGAAGCTCGGCAAACCCGAACTCAAAGGTGCTTACGTTCAAGAGTGCGCTTACGTTGGCGCCCAGAATCTTGAAACTCTCGTCAACATCAAGAGCCGTGAAGAACTCATCGGTGACATCATCCTGCTCTTGCAATCACCTATCAAGAACGTTATCAGCGGCTTGAAATCAAATGCCGGCGAACTGATAGCAGGTGTCGTAAAGACATTATCAGAAAAAGAATAAAAAAATAAAAAACAATTAAAATTATACTATTATGGCAGACATCAAAAATCTTGCAGCAGAGTTGGTTAACCTCACTGTAAAAGAAGTTCAGGAACTTGCACAGGTTCTTAAAGAAGAATATGGCATCGAGCCTGCAGCAGCAGCTGCAGTTGTAGCAGCTCCCGCAGCAGCCGGCGCAGCAGCTCCCGCAGAGCAGACCGAATTTGACGTAGTTCTCGTATCAGCAGGCCAGGCTAAGCTCCAGGTTGTTAAGGCTGTTAAGGAACTCACAGGTCTCGGACTTAAGGAGTCAAAGGATCTCGTTGACGCAGCTCCTAACGCAAAGGTAAAAGAGAAAGTTTCTAAAGCTGAAGCAGAACAGTTGAAGGCAGCTCTCGAAGAAGCAGGTGCAGAAGTTGAAATTAAATAAAACTTTTCTACCCTTCCCGAATAGGGGATAGAAACATCGGGTTTAGAGCCACAAGGCTCTAAACCTTTTTCGCGTTTTACAATAAATTTCAACCAAACCGTAAAATAATGTCGCAAAAAACTAATAATCAGCGAATTACTTTCGCGACTTCAAAAGTGCTCCTTGACTATCCGGATTTCCTTGAAGTACAACTCAAGTCTTTCCGTGATTTCTTCCAGCTTGATACTACAGCTGAAAACCGTAGGAACGAGGGGCTTTTTAAAGTTTTTCAGGAGGTATTCCCGATAACCGATACCCGCAACAATTTTGTGCTGGAATTTATCGACTATTTTGTCGATCCTCCACGTTATTCCATTGACGAGTGTCTCGACCGTGGTCTGACCTACAGCGTTCCGCTCAAGGCGAAACTCAAACTCTATTGCACAGACCCCGAGCACGAAGATTTTGAAGAAGAGATTCAGGACGTATATCTGGGAACAATCCCTTATATGACTCCACGCGGCACCTTCATCATCAATGGATCGGAACGCATCGTCGTTTCACAGTTACACCGTTCTCCAGGTGTATTCTTCGGACAGAGCTATCACGCAAACGGTACAAAACTCTACTCTGCCCGCATTATCCCGTTCAAGGGAAGCTGGATTGAATTTGCAACTGACATCAACAATGTCATGTATGCATATATCGACCGCAAGAAGAAATTGCCCGTGACCACCCTCCTGCGTGCAATAGGATACGAAAGTGACAAGGATATCCTCAACATTTTCGACCTTGCAGAAGAGATTGAAGTCACCAAAGAGAATTTAGAGAAACATATCGGCTGCCGCCTCGCAGCAAGAGTCCTCGACACTTGGAACGAAGACTTTGCTGACGAGCAGACAGGTGAAGTATATTATGTCGAGCGTACTGATATCGTGCTTGAGCGCGACACCGTCATCGACGAATCGAATATCGAGATAATTCTGAATGCAGAAGTGCCTACTATCCTGATACACAAGGAAGATGCTGCAAGTTCAGAATTTGCGATCATTCACAACACCCTCCAAAAAGACCAGTGCAACTCTGAGAAAGAAGCTATATTCTACACTTATCGTCAATTGCGCAACTCGGAACCGCCCGATGAGGCTACAGCCCGTGACGTGATTGAGAAGCTCTTCTTCTCTGACAAGCGTTATGACCTCGGTGACGTTGGTCGTTACAGACTCAACCGCAAGCTTGGTCTGACAACATCTCCCGAGACAAGGGTACTTACAAAGGAGGATATTATCGAGATTATCAGATATCTCATCCAGCTTATCAACTCAAAAGCTACCGTTGACGATATCGACCACCTCAGCAATAGGCGTATCCGCACCGTTGGCGAGCAGCTTGCCAACCAGTTCAGCGTAGGTTTGAGCCGCATCGCCCGCACAATCCGTGAAAGGATGAATGTGCGTGACAATGAGGTGTTTGCACCTATCGATCTCGTTAATGCCAAGACACTTTCAAGTGTAATCAACTCATTCTTCGGCACAAGCCAGTTGTCACAGTTCATGGACCAGATCAACCCGCTTGCCGAAATGACTCACAAGCGTCGTCTTTCAGCCCTCGGACCGGGCGGTCTGTCAAGAGACCGTGCAGGATTCGAAGTGCGTGACGTACACTATACACATTATGGCCGCCTCTGCCCTATCGAGACTCCTGAAGGTCCGAACATCGGTCTTATCTCATCTCTCTGCGTATATGCGCGCATCAACGATCTCGGATTCATCGAGACTCCGTACCGCAAGGTTGAAGACGGAAAGGTGGATCTCACTCCGGAAGGATGCCTATATCTGAGTGCAGAAGAGGAAGAAGACAAGGTTGTTGCCCAGGCAAATGTAAAGATTGGAGAGGACGGCGACATCCTCGAAGAGCGTATCAAGTGCCGTCTCCAGGCAGACTTCCCTGTCGTTTCAAAGGAGAAAGTTCACTTGATGGACGTTGCCCCGAACCAGATTTCATCTATCGCCGC
>JABUTQ010000124.1 GCA_021443605.1 Bacteroidales bacterium
AATCGAACTCCTATTTAGAGATTGAGAATCTCTTGTCCTAACCGTTAGACGAATCGAGCATTGCGGTGCAAAGGTATTAGAAAATAATTAAAAAGCAAAAATAGTTTGGAGAATTTTGTAAATTAGCACTTTTCAAGAAAAAAGCTTTATTATGGAACAATCAATCAAATCACAAAAGTATATTGGCCAGGAGGCGAGATACGGTGCCCACAACTACCATCCGCTGCCTGTTGTCCTCTCAAAGGGGAAAGGGGCGTTCGTGTGGGACGTTGACGGGAAACGATATTTCGATTTCTTGTCGGCATATTCTGCTGTAAATCAGGGACATTGCCATCCGAAAATTGTCAAGGCGCTGTGCGAACAGGCGCAGGAGCTTTGCCTTACATCGAGAGCGTTCTACAACGACTGCCTCGGCCCTTACGAAGAGTTTGCCACAAAATATTTTGGATACGATAAGCTTCTCCCTATGAATTCTGGTGCCGAAGCTGTGGAAACCGCACTCAAACTCGGCCGCCGCTGGGGATATGTACGCAAGGGAATCCCTGAAGATGAGGCGATTATAGTAGTTTGTGAGGGAAATTTCCATGGTCGCACCATCACCATCGTATCCCTCTCGGTAGATCCCGATTCATACAGTCAGTACGGGCCGTTCACTCCGGGTTTTGTGAAGATACCTTATAATAATGCAGATGCGCTCGAAAAGGTGCTTGACGCCTGTGGAGAGAAAGTGGCGGCATTCCTTGTGGAGCCCATCCAGGGCGAGGCTGGGGTTTTTGTTCCGGATGACGGCTATCTTAGACGGTGCTACGATGCCTGCAAGAAACACAATGTTCTTTTCATAGCAGACGAAGTGCAGACCGGAATCGCCCGTACGGGGAGGCTCCTCTGTTGTGACCACGAAGGGATTCGTCCCGACATCCTGGTTTTGGGCAAGGCGATTTCCGGCGGGGTTCTTCCCGTGTCGGCAGTCCTTGCAGATGATGACATTATGCTTACAATCAAGCCCGGGGAGCACGGCTCGACATACGGAGGATTTCCCCTCGCCGCCAAAGTGGCCGTTGCGGCGCTTGAGGTGGTCAAAGAGGAGAATCTCACCGAAAAGGCGGAGGCTCTCGGCAAGATTTTCCGCGAGGAATTGTCCGCCTTCAAATCTCCTTTCATCCGTCAGGTGAGGGGGAAGGGGCTTCTCAATGCGGTTGTCACAAATCCCACAGACAAAATCAAGGCTTGGGACATCTGTCTCAAAATGGCAGAGAAAGGGTTGCTGGCAAAGCCCACCCACGAGCACATCATCCGTTTTGCCCCACCGTTGGTCATCACCGAAGAAGAGCTTCGTGAGGCAATCGATATCATAAAGGAATCGTTCAGGGAATTGGAATAATGAGATGCAGACAACTCCTTTATGTTGATAAAGTGTTTGTATTTTACAAAAAATTACTAAATTTGCAGCCCGCAAAAAAGCGGTAAAAACACATAAATAATAGATTAACAACTATTTATGCCAACCATTCAACAATTAGTTCGCAAAGGTCGCGAGGTTATCGTAGAGAAAAGTAAGTCTCGCGCACTTGATGCTTGCCCTCAGAGAAGAGGTGTTTGCGTACGTGTTTACACTACTACGCCCAAGAAGCCTAATTCAGCTATGCGTAAAGTTGCACGTGTGCGTCTCACCAATCAGAAAGAGGTCAATGCATACATCCCGGGTGAGGGTCACAACCTTCAGGAACACAGCATCGTGCTGGTTCGCGGCGGTCGTGTGAAAGACCTTCCCGGTGTACGTTATCACATCCTTAGAGGCGCGTTGGATACTGCAGGCGTAGAGGGACGTACTCAGAGTCGTTCACTTTATGGTGCAAAACGTCCGAAGAAATCTAAGAAGTAATCTGTTTAATTTTTAAAAGTTGAAAGAAAATGAGAAAAACGAAGCCTAAAAAGAGGATTCTACTTCCTGATCCTAAGTATCACGATGTAAACGTAACCCGTTTCGTGAACAATCTTATGTTGCAGGGGAAGAAGAGTATCGCTTATTCAATTTTTTACGATGCCATTGATATGGTAGGCGAGAAGATGAAAGATTCTGACAAGGCTCCTCTCGAAATCTGGAAAAAAGCATTGGAAAACATCACTCCGCAGGTTGAGGTAAAGAGCCGCCGCGTGGGTGGAGCCAACTTCCAGGTTCCTATGGAGGTAAGACCGGAACGCAAAATCTCTATCTCGATGAAGAATATGGTACTCTACGCCCGCAAACGTTCCGGACGCTCAATGGCAGAAAAGTTGTCCGCTGAAATCATAGCTGCTTATAACTGCGAAGGTGCTGCCTTCAAGAGAAAGGAGGATATGCACAAAATGGCAGAAGCCAACAAGGCATTTGCACATTTCCGTTTCTAAGATAAAGTTTAGATGGCAAGAGATCTCAAATATACGCGAAACATCGGCATCATGGCACACATCGATGCCGGTAAGACCACCACGAGCGAACGTATCCTGTATTATACCGGCAAAACCCACAAAATCGGTGAGGTGCACGATGGTGCAGCCACGATGGACTGGATGGTACAGGAGCAGGAGCGCGGCATAACCATCACTTCTGCCGCCACTACCGCCTTTTGGAATTATCGCGGAGACAAATATCAGATTAATCTTATCGACACTCCGGGCCACGTCGATTTCACCGTTGAGGTGGAAAGGTCGCTTAGGGTGCTTGATGGCGCCGTAGCCACTTTCTGCGCAGTTGGTCGCGTCCAGCCGCAGAGTGAAACGGTTTGGCGTCAGGCAGATAAGTATCACGTTCCCAAGATTGCGTACGTCAACAAGATGGACCGCACGGGGGCAGATTTTCTTGCCGTGGTGGACGAAATCCACACAAAGCTTGGTGCACGCTCGGTTCCTATCTGTCTCCCGATTGGTTCGGAAGAAAATTTTGAAGGAATCATCGACCTTGTATCAATGAAGGCCATCTACTACAATCAAAGCAGTGACCTTATCAACTACGAGGAGCGCGAGATTCCCGCAAATATGAAAGATGAAGCCGAAGAGTGGCGCGGAAAACTCATAGAGTCTATCGCTGAATACAACGACGAGATTCTTGAGAAGTTTTTCGAAGATCCCGATACCATTTCGCAAGACGAAATAATCGATACGCTCAGGAAGGCGACTATCAATATGTCGGTTGTCCCCACCTGTTGCGGTTCTTCGTTCAAAAACAAAGGCGTTCAATTCCTTCTTGACGCAGTAATGCGTTATCTTCCAAGTCCTTTGGATGCCGGTGCTGTTCACGGCCTCAACCCTTCATCGGGTGAAGAAGAGGTTCGCAACCCCAAGTCAACAGAGCCTTTCTGCGCTCTCGTATTCAAGATTGCCACAGATCCTTATGTTGGTCGTCTTGCATTCCTGAGAGCATATTCAGGGCGTCTGGATGGTGGTTCATACGTGCTCAACACCAGAAGTGGCAAGAAGGAGCGTGTTGCAAGACTTTATCAGATGCACTCCAATAAGCAGAATCCCATAGAATCTGTGGAGGCAGGCGACATTTGCGCTGCAGTGGGTTTCAAGGAACTTCACACAGGTGATACAATCTGTGTGGATAATGCACCTATCGTGCTGGAATCCATGAAGTTCCCCGATCCGGTTATTGGTCTGGCCGTTGAGCCCAAGACTCAGAACGACCTCGACAAACTGGGCATTGCACTTGCAAAGTTGTCTGAAGAAGACCCTACGTTTACAGTTCAGAGCGACCACGAGAGCGGTCAGACAATCATCAGCGGTATGGGCGAGCTTCATCTCGACATTATCGTGGATCGTCTCCGCCGTGAATTCGGAGTCGAGATCAACCAGGGTGCTCCGCAGGTCAACTATAAAGAATCCATCACCGGCAGTTACCAGCACCGCGAGGTGTTCAAGAAACAGTCGGGCGGTCGAGGCAAGTTTGCCGATATCATTGTTGAAATCTCTCCTGCAGACGAAGGTGCTGTCGGGCTCCAGTTCTTTGACGAGGTCAAGGGTGGAAACGTTCCGCGTGAGTTCATCCCTTCTGTGGAGAAAGGTTTCAAATCCGCAATGGCAAACGGTGTCCTTGCCGGCTACGAAGTGACAGCAATGAAAGTCCGTCTTCTCGACGGCAGTTTCCACCCTGTCGATTCAGATGCCCTCTCATTCGAGATTGCAGCCCGTATGGCATTCCGTCACGCCCTTGGCAAATGCAGCCCCGTGCTGATGGAACCTATTATGTCTCTTGAAGTTGTAACTCCCGAAGACTATCTGGGCGACGTTGTCGGAGACCTTAACCGTCGTCGCGGTCAGATAGTGGATATGGATTCAAAAGCCAACGCAAGAATCGTTAAGGCAAAAGTTCCCCTTTCGGAACAGTTTGGATATGTGACCGTTTTGAGAACCCTCACTTCCGGCCGCGCGACAAGCACAATGGAATTCAGCCATTACGCAGAAGTTCCCGCAAATCTCGCCAAGGAAATCATTGACAAGCAGGGTGGTCGCAGAACTTATAACGATGATGAAGAATAATTAATAAAGTAAATTATAATGAGCCAGAAAATTAGAATTAAATTGAAATCTTACGATCATGCACTGGTTGACAAATCAGCTGACAAGATCGTTAAGACAGTAAAGGCTACAGGTGCTGTTGTAAGCGGTCCTATTCCCCTTCCTACAGACAAGAAGATCTTTACAGTCAACCGTTCTACCTTCGTAAACAAGAAGGCACGCGAACAGTTTGAGCTTAATTCTTTCCGTCGTTTGCTCGATATCTACAGCTCAACACCCAAAACTGTTGATGCTCTCATGAAGCTCGAGCTCCCCAGCGGCGTGGATGTAGAAATTAAAGTTTGATAGAGAATTTGCATAATTCACAAATCAAACTATCTTTGCAGTCTATTTAGATGTAATCTATTTCAAACATCATAGATAGTTTTGGTCCCATAGCTCAGTTGGTTAGCAGCACCTGACTCATAATCAGGGGGTCGTTGGTTCAAGCCCAACTGGGACCACAAAAAA